>NZ_JANKAS010000001.1:300000-458807 GCF_024622505.1 Irregularibacter muris | reverse complement strand
CAGTGTGGCCGATCACCCTCTCAGGTCGGCTACCCATCGTCGCCTTGGTGAGCTGTTATCTCACCAACTAGCTAATGGGACGCGGGACCATCTTGTAGCGCTTAGTCGCTTTGACTCCTATACCATGAGGCATTAGAGCTTTATGGAGTATTAATCCCGGTTTCCCGAGGCTATCCCCCTCTACAAGGTAGGTTTCCCACGCGTTACTCACCCGTCCGCCGCTAAGATTAGCTTATAGCAAGCTATTTGCTAATCTCCGCTCGACTTGCATGTGTTAGGCACGCCGCCAGCGTTCGTCCTGAGCCAGGATCAAACTCTTAAGTTAAGTTTGTTTATCCTAGCCAGAATCTTCTGGCTTATTATTTGTTTCAAAAGAATTAAGGTTTTGCCCTTACTTCCTTACACTGTTCTATTTTCAAAGATCAATTTCTTTGTCGCCTTTTCTTGCGGCGACTCTTACTATTATATAGCCTGGCATTTCTTTTGTCAACAACTTTTTTTATTTCTTTGGAAGAAATTCTTTGAAGTTGTTTCCCAGGCTATCCCCTACTGTAAGTAGGTGCTGTTTCGTCCCTTGCTGGCGACTCTTACTACTTTAACAGGTTTCTGCAAAGCTGTCAACAGCTTTTTTCTTTTTTCTTATTATGCTGTTTATTTTGCCCTCTCTCGGAGAGCTTTTATAGCTTATCATGCTTCTTCTCGCTTTTCAACTGGAAAATTAATGAATTTAAAGTAGCTATTCTAGTTTATAAATAAAGTCTTATAGAATACAATAAGATGAGATAATCTTATTTAAGATTATCTCAATAAATAGTCTATAAAATTGTTTGTATTTTATGGATTGATTATATTTAGAAGATCTTTATTTTCTAAATCATTTGGTATATTAATGTAGCTTTCAGGTACTCTCCCAACTATCACTGTCTCGGCTATAGGTACATTGGATATAATTTCTACTGCTTTACTAGATAAGGGTGCGATAATTTGAACTTTTGTTGTTACTTTTAGATAGATTCTATGTATGGTCTGATTAATTCCCGCCTGTTCAAATTCTGTATAAAAATCTACGATTACTGAACCTGCTGGTATAATTTCTATATCAAATTTAGGACCATAGCTGGATAAAACCTGACTTCCTAAAATATTTCCCAGTGGAATTCTAAGTATTTTATTACTAACCACCTTCATCTTATTTTGAACTGCCGACACGATATTTGACGACATCATATTTATAGCAACGGTATTGGCTTGCATTAATGTTATATTTCCTTGTTCATCCTTCATAATATCAATTAAATCATTATAGTTTATATCTGTTGCTAAGACTTCGCTTATCCCATCGTTAATTGCTTGGGTACCGATAATTCTTGCTTGCACTTCTGATAAAGCCTCCACTGTAGGTCTAATTTGTCTATCTACAAATATAAATGCATATATAATAATAACTATAGATATAAACACCACAAAGAAGGTTGTAAACTTTCTTTTATTTCTCAATCCCCTTTTTACCATCTTAGTTTCTTCCTTCCATCTATAATACTATCATTATATGTGTTCCCTCTTCTTATTGATTCATTTATTTGATTTATATATAAAGTATGCATATTTGATATAAATTTCCTATCATTTATTGCTTATATGTTATAATTGTTATTATAATATGTGGTAATATAGAATATCATTATTTATTTTAGGAACTTTTAGTTCTTACTCTATTAAAGGAGGATAAGACATGTCTGACGATCAACAAAAAAATAATAAAAGAAAAGGGAATAAAAAGAAGAAATCAGGAATAAATTTTTGGCGTTTATCCCTGATAATTATCTTATTAGTTACCATTATTGGGGCAGGTACTGTGGGTGGTGTCGTATTTTCCTACATTAGAAGTGCTGAACCATTGAATAAGGATAATTTCGTTTATATGGAACCATCCGTCATAGTAGATAAAAATGGTGACTTTTATCAGGAGTTACAAGGGAAAGAAAAACGTGAGGTAGTTTCCATTGAGGATATACCTGATATGGTTCAAAAGGCTTTTATATCTATTGAAGACGAACGTTTTGAAAAACATAAAGGATTTGATATCCAAGGAATTGGACAAGCTGTCTTACAGGGTATAAAGGCTGGCAATCTTAAAACTGCTGGGGGGAGCACGATTACCCAACAACTTATTAAACTCACTCATTTAACTTCTGAGAAAAGCCTGAAAAGAAAAGTCCAAGAGGTTTATTTAGCAACTCAACTAGAAAGGTCTATGACCAAAGAGGAAATTTTAGGTGCATATTTAAACAAAATCAACTTCGCCTATGCTCATGGTATTCAGGCTGCATCTGAGACCTACTTTCGCAAGGATGTCGCAGATTTAACCATAGCTCAAGCTGCTGTATTAGCAGCCATTCCAAAGGCACCATCTAGCTATAAGCCCTATATTATTGAGGAAAAAGAAGATGGTAGTTTTGGGCTTGCTTATGAAGAAGATGGAAAAACTTTGATTTATTCAGATAAAAACAAAAATAGAGCATTAACCATAATTGCCAAGATGAAAGAATTAGGTCATATTAATGATGAGCAATATAGTGAAGCACAAGAACAACTTAAAAACAACCAATTTGGTTTAGTGGAACCAGTGGATCCTCCTATTTATTCTTATTTTACTGATGCAGTATATGATCAAGTAGTAAATGATTTAATGGAAAAATATAATTATAATAAGGAAGAAGCTACTAGTTACTTAATTAATAGTGGATTAAAGGTCCATGCTACTATAGACCCTAAAATTCAATCTGTTATGGATGATAATTTTAAAAATGACAAAATGTTTCCTAATCAGTCTTCCGCAGCGAAACAGGCTTCTATAGCCAAATCCCAAGAAACCGGTGAAAATATTAATTATACCCCTGAGGGGGCTATGGTAGTGATTGATAATAAAACAGGACATGTAGTTGGCATCACTGGGGGGAGAAATAAAGAAAGAAATCGATCTTTAAATAGAGCCCTACAACATTTTCAGCCTGGTTCATCGACAAAGCCTTTAACTGTCTATGCTCCTGGAATAGAAGAAAAATCTATTACTTTAGCCACTACCTATGATGATGTCCCTATAAAAATAGGATCATGGAAGCCTAAAAATGCAGGGGGCGGACATGGGGGAATGACCACTGTCCGGAATGGTTTATTTAAATCTACAAACATAGTAGCTGTACAAGCTTTAGAAGATGTTGGTGTAGAAACATCCGTACAATACGGGAAAAAATTTGGCTTAGATATTGTTACAGAGGGTAAAGCAAATGATTTAATTCCCAGTGCCTTAGCTTTAGGAGGATATACCCATGGTCAAACTCCTCTAGACATGGCGAGTGCCTTTAGTGCTTTTCCCGCCCAAGGTGCTAGATCTGAACCTACTTTCTATACCAAAGTAGAAGATCGAAATGGCAATATTGTCCTAGAAAATAAATCCGATAAAATTCAAGTTATTTCAGCCCAAACAGCCTATTTATTAACTGATGTACTCAAAGATGTTCCCAGGGGAGGGACAACCAATATTTCAGTACCTGGAGTGGACATCGCCGGAAAAACTGGTACAACCAATGAAAATATGCATGCATGGTTTGTAGGATATACTCCAAATTATACAGCTGCTGTCTGGTACGGATATGACGAAAATAAAGTGGTTTCCAAGGGAAAAACCTATAGAATGAATATTGGTATATACGGGGGTTCTAAGCCTGGTCCTGCATCCATGTGGGAGTCTGTAATGAGAGGTATTCATAAAGACTTAAAAGGCCAAAGATTCCCTGGAAATCCTGGAGGAATTGTATCTGCTCAAGTGGATAGTGTGTCTGGATTAGCTCCTACAGAATTATCTGCCAAAGATCCACGGGGCTCAACCATAATTTCAGAATTATTCATTAGTGGAACAGTGCCCAAGGAGAAAGACAATTATCATGTTGAGTATGAAGTAGATATTACTACAAACAAATTAGCAACGGAATACTGTCCAGCTGAATTGGTACAGTCAAAAGTATTTATCAAAAAGCCCGATAATCGTTTCCCAGGATCAGTGAAACCCCTCAATGCTAATTATGTTCCAAAAAATGAACAAGATGTTATTGCTCCTGCTGAAAATGATTTTTGTACTATCCATGGTCAAAACTCTTCAGAAGAGATACAGATTTTTGCCCCTAAGGATAGGATTCAGATTGGTGAGGAACTCCAACTAGAGGTACGGGGACATGCCAGTCATGGTGATCAGATAAA
The DNA here is from genome assembly GCF_024622505.1 of Irregularibacter muris. Lineage (NCBI taxonomy): Bacteria > Bacillati > Bacillota > Clostridia > Eubacteriales > Eubacteriaceae > Irregularibacter > Irregularibacter muris. The sequence continues at coordinate 454,550 of NZ_JANKAS010000001.1, read as the reverse complement.
AATAGGAAATATACAATATTCCTCTGATAGTGATGCCGTTCAAATCCTTGATCCAAAAAGTGGGCTAATTAAAGGACTGGCCCAGGGAAGCGCCAATATAACTGCCCAGGTACAATTTAAATATAAAACCCAGGAAAATGGAGAAGAAGTAGAAAAAGATTATACCAGAACAGCTTCCATAACCATTAACGTAGATGATGCTATACCCCAAGAATTGAAACTTAATAATACAATACACAAATTAAAAGATAATCAATATAGGGTTATTTTAAAACCATCTCTCAAAAACTATTCTGGAAGCTTTGATATAGTTTTAAATCCAGTAAATATGAATTTAAATGCTACTTCATTTTCTGTTCAGTCAGGTTCATCTCAAACCATTGAAGTGGATATTACTGGATCTAAGCCTTCTCTTCTCGTCACTGTAGGCGCCGGAGACCAAGCAAAGAACTGGAATATTACTGGTTTTAGCTATAGTGCCGAGCCAGACAAGGAAAATGGCAACAACAATAATGAAAATGACACTCCTTAGTTCCAATAAGGCAAATAAAAACAAGAGGTCATGACCTCTTGTTTTTATTTGTTCTATTATTACTGTCTGTTGAATGCCATTGTTTTTCATCATGATGACTACTTAAAATTATTTCCATGGCTTTAGTAAGAATTGGCGCGCCCATGATCCAATCATCCTTCCCCATCATTTTTCCAGGATCTCCAATGCCGATTATGGGGTAAATATCTAATTCTCGTAAAATGTCCACTGTATCGCCTTTAAGTACTTTCTTCTTGGTTTTTTGACCATATTTATTTACCACAGACTTACTTATTTCCCCAGAACCTGTCACTGAAAAATGTATCTTGGTTCCTTTGGCATAATGAGTATTAGAGGCAACAGCAATTACTCCCAATATTTTTATATCTTGATCTTTATAAATTTCTAATAAAGCTTTTTCTCCTTCTCCCATTCCGATATCGCCATTATCATCCAACATAATTACTACAGGATCATGTTTTGCTGTCTTTATTAATCTAATAATTTCTTTGCCGGTTAACACTGTAGGATTCCCCGAAGAGTCTGAAATACAACGGCCACCAATATTGCTTGTAGCTATCTCTACCGCTCTCTTTGCTATTCTGTCTCCATCAGTAACAATGATCACTTCTCTTTTTCATGTCATATTATCCCGCCTAGACCTTATATTTATAAAAATGCTTCAAAAGTATGGATCTACTCATTAAAAAACCATAATAGGATTGTACTCAAATATAATTTTATCCATAAAGTCCTGAATAAAACCAAAATACTATGGAGCCTAACATCTTGCCTAGAGCTATGGATACAATAATAGGTTTCACATATCTCTCCACCTGTAATCTTTTGGTCATAATAGGCATAACATTTAAAACTTCTGTTAGGGCTGCCGTAAATAATCCTACAAATATTCCTATAAAACTTCCCAGTAGCACCGCAAAAATATTTCCCAAGGGAAAGTTAATATCGAGAAGATAAAACAATGAACAACTAGTACTTCCAAGCACCAATAGGATTTCATATAAACAAGAAAGTCTTTGATTATTGGTAAGTTGGGCTAGGCGAGGAATGATATCCAGTATAATTAAGAAGGATGTAAGCGCTGTGCCTACCACCATCCCCCCCGATATTGAAACTATAGTCATAAGAAAATACTTTAGCCAACTCAATTTTTACTCTCCTTTTTATTATTTCTCATAAAATCATCAATATTATTTTGATAGGAATCCATCTCCAAATCCAAGGGACTGGGTTGATCTGTTTTCCTTTTTTTGGGAGATAGATGATTGAAGAATACCATCATTCCTATCCCTATCCCAAGGGAGTAGGGAATAGCTATCCACAAGGGTTTTTCTACATTTTTGCCTGTCACCATTTTATAAAAATTTTTCTGCGCCTCCACCATATTGACATCTGCATGGAAATTCATCATCGTTACTCCAGCGCCAATCAATAGTAACAAACATACTAAAACAATTTTAATTTTTTCAAATATTGTAGTTTTTATATTTTTTGTTTCTTCTACTTGTATCAGTATATCCTTTTCATTTAAAACATAAATATAAAGCTCAGGAAAGCTATTTCTTATCTTGTCAAGCACCATGACTAGGCTTACCACAAAGACGGTTTTTTCATAAGTCCCCTGTAGGATTTCTATATTTTTTACTTTTTCTATTAATTTAGCTTCTCCAATAATTTCACATATATCTTCTACATATATGGAAGTACCTTGTATTATATTAAGCTTTTCTTTGGGTTGTAAATATATCATATTTTCCCCATTCTCCATTTCTTCTTCCTCCTATATCCATAACTAATTTAGCTTTTTTGGGCTGGTTTTCTATAGCTTTATTCTGTATTATTACAAAGGAAAGTATTCCTATTGCAACTAATGTCACGATAATGAAAAATGAAATGTAGTGTTTTTTCATTTTTATTTTCACCCCCTACTCTCTATCTTAGTATGAACAAAAAAGAAAAAAAAAGGCATATGCCTTTTAATTTTTCATCGCTTCCTTCATTTTACCCAATATTTTCTTTTCAATTCTAGATACCTGCACCTGTGAAATTCCCAATTTTTTAGCAATTTCCGTTTGGGTTTTATCTTGAAAATATCTCATCACAACAATTTGTCTTTCTCGAGCTTCTAATTGTGAAATCATTTGCTTTAAGGTTAAAATTTCTACTAGATTATCATCCTCTACATTTTCATCACTAATTTTATCTATTAATAAGATAGGTGTTCCATCGTCTTGGTGAATAGTATCGTAAAGATATTCAGGAGAGTATCCAGCTTCTAAAGCCATAGCAATTTCTTCTTTTTCCATATTTAATGCACTTGCAATTTCCTCCAAGGTTGGATCTCTATGTAATTTTTTAGATAGGCTTTCTTTAACTGCATGAATCTTTTGATAGGTTTCTTTTAAAGAACGACTTACCTTTATAATCCCATCATCTCTTAAAAACCTTTTAATTTCTCCCATAATCATGGGCACGGCATAGGTTGAAAATCTAACTTCATAAGATGTATCAAAATTTTGTATTGCTTTTATCAGTCCTATGCTACCTAATTGAAATAAGTCCTCTCTTTCATTATTTCTATTTTGAAACTTTTTTACAATACTCCTGACAAGGCCTAAATTATAATATACTAGTCTTTCTTGAGCGTTCTTATCGCCCTTTTGAGCTTGCTTTATTAATTCTATGGTCTCCTCATGGCTTAATAATTTACCAGTTTTTTTATGGGATTTTTCCTTCCACTCCATCATTATCTACTCCTCATATCTTTTAACCCACACTTTTCAATTCTTTAATCATTTTTATTCTTGTCCCTTGTCCCACTTCTGAATATATTTCTATCTCATCCATAAAGGATTCCATAATCGTAAAACCCATTCCGGAGCGCTCAAGTTCTGGTTTGGAAGTATATAGAGGTTCTCTTGCTTCATTTATATTTAAAATTCCTCTTCCCTCGTCTGATATCTCTATTTCAATCCTGTTCTTAATTATGTTGCATTTTATTTGTACTATTCCCTTATCATCTTCATAGCCATGAATGATAGCATTTGTAACTGCTTCAGAAACCGCTGTTTTGATATCGGCAATTTCTTCAATTGTTGGATCTAGCTGGGCAATGAATGCTGATACTACTACTCTAGCAAATGCTTCATTTTGAGATTTGCTAATAAACTCTACCTTCATCTCATTTCTAAATTCCATTTTATGCACTCCTTTATATATTCTCCAATGCTTGTTCTTTGCTTTCAAATTCTTTAAGTATTCTCAATAATCCTGATATCTCAAACACTCTTCTAACTTGGGAGTTTATTTGATAAACTCCGGCTTGTCCATTCCTTTGTAAAATCTTCTTATATCTTCCCATCAATACCCCTATTCCAGAACTATCCATAAAGCTAAGCTCTGAAAAATCAAACAAAATATTTTTCACTGCATTATTATCTAATTCATGATCAATTTCATTACGAATTTCCTCAGCAGTATGATGATCTAACTCCCCCCGTATTTTTACTATAAGTGTTTTGTTATTAAGCGACAATGATAATATCATCTTTTTCCCTCCTAACTTCTATTCCCTAATATCTTCTCTAAAAATATAATTTCTCCTTCAAAGAATTTTGTATCCTTTTGTCGCAAAAAGTAAAAAAGAGAATATAATTCTCTTTTTAAGGTAAATTTATAATTTCTACTCCTGCAATTGCTTCCTCTATTAAGGCATCCGTATCTAAAATTTCCTCAGATAATATAATTTTTTCTAGTTTTGGCTTTGTTTCTGGATGCTTTGGTACAAATACAGTACAACAGTCTTCATAGGGTAATATTGATGTATTGTAGGTATCTATTTTGTGGGCAATATCCATAATTTCCTGCTTATCCATACCAATTAACGGTCTAAATACTGGCATAGATACCGCCGAATTCGTGACATTTAAACTCTCCAAAGTTTGGCTAGCTACTTGACCTACGCTTTCCCCAGTAATCAGTGCCTGAGCACCTTCACATCTGGCAATTTCTTCTGCGATCTTCATCATAAACCTTCTCATAATTAATGTGGTTTGACGTTCTTTGCATTTTTGGCCAATTTCCGTTTGTATCTTGGTAAAGGGTACAATAAATAATTTAATGGGTCCAGAATATTGGGTAAGTATTCTTGCTAGATCAATTACTTTTTCTTTGGCTCTTTCACTGGTGAATGGGAAACTATGGTAGTGGACAGCTATTAATTCCACCCCCCGTTTTGCTATCATATAGCCAGCAACTGGACTATCTATCCCTCCAGATATCAGTAAAGCTGCTTTACCATTAGATCCTACAGGCAAGCCTCCTGCCGCCGGAATAATTTCATTATAGACATAAGTATTTTCTCTAACTTCAATGTATAATTTTATATCTGGCTGGTGCACATCTACCTTTAGATTTTCCGTGTGATGTAAAATATACCCTCCTATATTTCTACTGATTTCTGGTGATTCAAGAGGGAAGGATTTGTTTCCCCTTTTACTCTCCACCTTAAAGGTTTTTATCTCTTCTTCTTTTTCCTTCATTATTGTAAGAGCTACTTCCTTTAACCTATCCATATCATTATCTATCCTATAGGCCGGACTAATAGATATTACACCAAATACATTTTTTAGGGATGAAATGATGTCTTCTACATCCTCATTTGCACATGTTAATAAAAATCTTCCCTGAATTTTTTGAAACTTTACTCTCTGAAACTTCGCTAAAGACGCCTTCATATTCTTTAATAGTTTGTCCATAAAGTAGGAACGATTTAAACCTTTTAAACTAATCTCTCCGTATCGTACAAGTATAACCTTCTCCATAGTATTTACCTCCCAATAATTCTTCTTAAAGTGACTATATTTTCTTTTAATATTTTAATAAAGGTTTCCATTTCTTCTATCGTATTATATGAGGAAAAACTAATCCGTATAGTTCCCATTAGTAAATCCTTTGAAAGTCCAATATTTTTTAGCACATGACTTTGCCCTTTATCCTTGGAAGAACATGCCGAGCCAGTAGAGACATAAATCCCCAATTGTTCTAAAGAGTGTAGCAAAACCTCCCCCTTTATATCTTTGAAGGAAACACTCAAAATGTGAGGAGCTACCTCCTCAGGACTATCTGGTCCGTTTATCACCGCCTGGGGTATCTCATGGATAATTCTGTATTTAGTTTTTTCTCTCAAATCATATAAATAAGATCTTTTTTCGTTAAACTGATCCTTTAGACTCTCCACAGCCTTACCTAATCCCACAATACCGGGGACATTTTCAGTACCAGAACGCAACCCACTCTCCTGTCCTCCCCCTATAGTTAAAGGACTTAATAAGATATTTTTATTGATAAAAAGAGCTCCTACCCCCTTGGGTCCATGAATCTTATGACTACTTATTGTCAATAAATCAATGGCCCATTCCTTAGGATAACAGGGCACCTTACTAAAGGCTTGCACCCCATCTACATGGAATATGCATTGAGGATTGTGTTCTTTGATGATACGACCAATCTTTTTAATGGGTTGGATGGTCCCTATTTCATTATTCACCATCATCATGCTTACAAATATAGTGTCTTTTCTTAGGGTACCTTTTAATTCCTCAAGATTGATTTGACCTTGATGATTTACTGGTAAATAACTCACTTCAAATCCCTCTTTTTCCAAAGCCTTAAAAACATTTAATACCGAGGGATGCTCAATTGTAGAAGTGATAATATGTTTTCCTCTCCTTTTATTTCGAATAACCGTACCTCTAATAGCAATATTGTTGCCTTCAGTGCCACCTGAGGTAAATACAATTTCATTTTCCCCTACTTTAAGAAAATCAGCAATTTCTTTTCTGGCATATTTGATACCTCGCTCAGCTTCTATACCTTTTTTATGTAGGGAGGAAGGGTTACCATATTCATTTTTATAATATTCAACCATGATTTCTATCACATCATCTAAGGGTCTTGTTGTAGCACTATTATCTAGATATATTTCTTGCATGAGAAACGTCCTTTCAATAAATATTATTCACTTTCACTCATTTTCATTTGTTTTAAGCAGCTAGGCTCATTTATTTCTGCTTCATCTTTTATTATTTTTGAAAAAATCCATGTCAATAAATAGGCTCCTATTAACCTTCCAAAAAATAATATGGGAAAATTCCCCCCTACTGTCCAAAATATAAATGTATCCTCAAATATAGCATGACAGGCAACCAGAAATATCAGAATAAGAGATACTTCCCTTTTATTTACTTCACCTTCTTCTACACTATCTATCATAATTCCAGATCCATAGAGAATGCCAAAGGATATACCCACCAACAGAGGAAAAGTTGCTTGGTTACCTAATCCTATTTTTTTCAATATAGGGGCAAAAATAGGGGTTAATTTATCAATCCATTGATAATATCTAGCAAATTCTAAAACCACCATCAATGGAAGGATAATCAAAACCATATTTAATATTGTAGAAGCACTCCCCAACAAACCTTCTTTCAAAATACTGCTAATAGAGGCATCAAAAAAATGCATATTCATTTCTCCCTTATTATTATTTACCATAAGATATTTAATATTAAAGCACTAAAAACTGCCATACCGACTCTAAGGATATTTATTTTAGAAAGGCTCCCTCCCATTTTTTTAACAACCGCTGATTCTAATAATAAAGAATGGGAAAAGGACAGCATTAAGGTCAAAATTGTTATTTCCTTAATAGAAAAATTTAATGCTGGTATGCTTCCAACGGCAGCATAAGGACTAATAAGATTGCCCATGACCAATACCAAGGCCGCTTCCCCCGGTAGTCCTAAAAATTGTAATAGAGGTTCAAAATATCCTGCAATAATGGAAATTATCGGTGTATGATTTAAAAAGGTTATCACAATATATATAGGAATCACCGCTTTTGTCAGTTGCCAAGTAGTGATTATCCCTTTTTTTACTCCTCCTTGTACTATTTCTATCATTTTTTTCCTCCCCTAGCATCAAATTTTATTTAGTTCGCCTAATTCATCATATCCAAACCCATCATTTTTTTCAATAAAGGAATAATTACATGATCTAAAGAAGCAAAGGTAGCTCTAGGACTACCCGATAAATTAATAATCCACTTTCCCCCTAGTTTGCTAATAATTATTCTAGGATTTTTCTTGATTTCAGCATAGATAATCTTTGTGGGAAAATGCTTGTGTAGATCTTTCGTATAATCATATTTTCCATCTGCCATTCCTCCAGTAGTAATAATAATATCTGCATGATCAAGCCATTTGTTAATTATTTTTACAATGTTTATTAGATTATCTTCTACATGGTCTATGGCAATAACTTCTCCTTTATATTCAATAATATCTGCTGCTATAGCATAACTAGTGCTATTATAAATCGTTCCTCTTTCCCATGCACTCCCCACTGTTTTTACTTCATCACCCGTAGAAATAATTACAACCTTGGGGACTTTATATACATCTATATACTGATATCCTTGATTAGTAATATCAAATATTGTTTTTCTATCAATAGTTTGATTTTCCCTTGCAACTACTTCTCCTTTTTTCCATTGTTCTCCTTGATAAGAGATGGTTTTTAATTGTGGGTTTATTTGTTTAATCATTATTTTATTTCCAAAAATTTTTACTCTTTCATGGGGGACAATATATTTTGTATCCTTAGGTATCTCAGCACCTGTCATTATGTAAAATGTAGTACCCGGTTGTACTGGCTGGTTAACAAAATGACCAGCTCCAATTCCTCCTAGCATTTCTAAGGTCAGAGTATCATTCTTACTCAAGCTATAATAATCCTCTTCATGAATAGCAAATCCATCATAAATAGATTTAGAAAAGTTGGGAATATCCATTGAAGCTCGTATCATCTTTGCGTTTATTCTTCCTATGGCCTTTAATGCTTCTACCTTTTCTATGTTACACAATTGGATATTGTTCTCAATACTATTGATGATTTTATGGTGATCCATAATTCCAATCTCCTTTTATAGCAAGCTGTTTTTCATCTTTTTATAATATCATAGTTATATTTCATTTTCATTAAATATATGTTTTTAATATTTCTTTTCTTATTCTTTATTATATTTTTATTTTTATGAAGTTTAGAGGAACAATTTTGGTCGTATTGATAAAAAAAGCTAGTGGATTAGATATCCACTAGCTTTTTTTACTAATACAATATAATTCCTGGGTTCCATCTATATAAAACAATACCCTTTCTCCCCCAGGAGACCAGTAAAATGTTTTTGGATAGTAGGGAGCTGATTTTAAAATTTCTTTTTCCTTTGATGCTCCTTCACCAAATACAATAACTTTTCCATCTAATTGTTCCCGATCATTATCAAGGTTTTTTAAATAAATATATGAATCCTTTTGATGAGACAATTGATATACATAGGGAAAATCAATGTTGCTTTTTACAGTTTTTAGTTTTCTACTTTGGGTGTTTAGCAGATATATATTATTTTCAGATACAATCTCTTCCTCTGACATAAATTTGGAAGATAATCTCACCAAAAATTCATTTTCATTAACTTGACTGAGAATCCCGATTTCGTCCATAGACTGTAATTGAGGAGTAAGGTTTTTTATTTTCCCAGAATAAATATTTATAGCCAACAATCCCGTAGTAGTTTCCTCTTCCCCACTATCTCCTGTTCCAGCATGAATATTTGCCAAAGCAAATAAATACCCATTATTTAAGTAAATTAATTGTTCTATGGTATATCCTTCCTTGGCAATATTATTTAGAGTACTCCTATTCCCTGACTGTAAATTAATAAGATAAAATTCCTCTTTTTGATTCTCTACCGTATAAAGAATAACTTCCTTATTATTTCGAGACCATGTTAAATTTTTTATTAGCTGATGCTCTTTGGGCTTAAATATCTGTTTTGTTTCTTTGGTTTTAATATCAAAAATATTTAAGCCTTTGGCATCTTGATAAATGACTTTTTCCATATTCCGATTAGGATAAATGTTCCATCCCTCTTCAATAAGAATATCCTTGGTATTGTCATCAAAATGATATGAAATTAGTGCATTGTCTTCCTGTGCTAATATTCTCTTTTCATCTATCCATCCTAAGGCGTTTAAATTTATTTTTTGCTTGGAAAGGATAAAGTCATTCGTAAAATTTTCTGTTATGGGAATTATACTTTCAAACATACTTTCATAGGATTGGGTTTGATTGGTAATTACCTTCTTTTCTGTAACTATTTTTTCTTCATCATAATGGGCAACAATCCATACTTCCTTAGTAAAAGGGTGGGTATTCTGATAATCAAAATTCCACTGGTTGCCAGACTTCTTTCCTTCTATTACTTCTTCTGTCCTTTCCTGTCCCTGGTCTTGCATATACAGCTGTACATTGCTAGCTTTAGGAGCTTCAACGCGCATAGTGACATCATTGTTGACAATAAATTTATTGTCCTGTATGTCTAAATACTGGATGGAAAAATCACTAACCTGCTGTATTTTGTTGGTATTATTACAACCCATCACAAATGCCATAATACTGAGTACAAATACTAGAGTAATTGTTTTTTTATACACGTCTCTAACTCCCCTTCTTCCTGTGATTACTATAATTTTAGCACAAGTGAGATTCTATATCATATTTACCCTTTATATAGTACCATATTCTTATTATACAACAAAGTGACCATCGTCGCCCTAGTGAAATAGAAAAGCTTACTCCCTTACGTACGAGATGAATTTTTCTATTATAAAATAAAACAAGCTTCAGTATTTTCTACTGAAGCTTGCAGGTTTATGCTAAAGATGCTGCCTTTTTATTTAATTTCTTTTTACGCATTGTTTGAGAGATAATCACAAAGGCTAAAACAACAATACCAATGATATCAGAAATCATTTCAGGATATAAAAGGGCCAATGAAGCACCTAACATCGGTATCCTTTCATAAAATTTACTCTCTGTAATTAAATAATTTTCTACTGCACTAGCCAAGCATATAATGCCTAAAATGGCTGTAAAGATTACAGGAAGAATTTCTAGGAATGTTGCATATTGAATGACCCCATTTTCAATGATCGTACCTTTTTTAATTAGCAGCAATGCCGGATTATAGGCAAATATATAGGGCACTACAAAGGCGGCTAAGGCCAATTTCACAGCCTGAAAACCTGTTTTCATGGCATTGGCGCCAGCAATACCAGATCCCGCATAGGCTGCCAGGGCCACAGGAGGGGTAATATCCGCTACTACTCCAAAATATAAAATAAATAGATGGGCAGCCATTAGATTAACATTTAATGTAGTCAATGCTGGTACTGCCATAGTGGCCAAAACAATATATTTTGCTGTAGTTGGTAATCCCATGCCTAGGATAATAGAGGCAATCATGGTAAATAACAAGGTCAAAAATAACTTACCACCAGCAAGGGTTACAATCATGTTAGCAATATTTAATCCCAATCCCGTAAGGGTAACAACCCCTACTACGATCCCAGCAGTTGCACATGCAGCCGCAACAGATATAGAGCTTTTAGCTCCTTGTTCTAAGGCATCAATAAAGGCTTTAACATTAAAACTTCCATCTTTTTTGATCAAGGATGCAATGGTCGCTATCACTACAGATATAATAATGGACCAAAAAGCTGAATATAAAGGCGTATACCCTTTAATCAAGAAAAACACAATGGTAACTAGAGGGATTAATAAATACCCCTGACTTTTCATCACACTTCCTAACTTTGGAAGCTCTGATTTTGGTAAACCCTTCAAACCTAATTTTTTTGCTTCTAAATGAACCATAGTACCCACGGCCATGTAATATAATATAGCAGGAATTGCTGCCGAAGCAATAATTTTAACATAGGGAATCCCTGTAAATTCTGCCATGATGAATGCTGCCGCTCCCATAACTGGTGGCATAATTTGGCCTCCTGTAGAAGCTGTAGCTTCTACAGCACCAGCAAAATAGGGTTTATATCCTACTTTTTTCATCAATGGAATGGTGAAGGCTCCGGTTGTAACTGTATTGGCCACAGAACTTCCAGATATGGATCCCATAAATCCACTGGCAACCACAGCCGTCATAGCCGGACCACTGCTTAGACTTCCCGTCAAGGCATAAGCTAAATCAATAAAAAATCCTCCTACACCGGTTTTATCTAAAAATGCACCAAAGAGAATAAACATGAATACAAAGGTAGCGGAAACTCCTACGGGTGTTCCCAATATTCCCTCAGTAGTAAGGTACATATGAGAAATAATTCTTTCAAAACTATATCCCCTGTGAGCTAAAAGGCCTGGGAAATTAGGGCCTAATTTACTGGCATAAATTAAAAAGATAATGGCTACAATGGGTAATTCAGGTCCCACAGACCTTCTCGTGACTTCCAAGATAAGTAAAATAGCCAAACTTCCAAATATAAGATCTATGGAATCAGCTTGCCCTCCTTTAGCTACAATCCCTTGAAAGTTTATAATTAGATAACCGAAAACAGTTACTCCTAATGCACATAGAATATAATCATAAAATGGAATTTTATTTTTGGAAGCCTTCTTAGAAAAAGGGTATATTAGAAATCCTAGAGCCACAGTAAACACTAAATGCAGTGCCCTTTGCTTTACTGCCAGTAAAGTACCAAAGGCAGATGTATATAGGTGAAATATGGACATTGCAATAGCCATCAAAGTAATGATCAATCCAACTTTGCCGATTAACTTACGTTTATTTCCTTCTTCTTTATCAAATTTTTCTAATAGATCTTCTACATGATGTTCTGCCTCTATGGCATCGGTCATTAGCAATTCATTTTTATTATTGGCATTACTACTCATTTTTTAACCTCCTTTATTAAATATTCGTATATAGGCATTTTTTTGGCTTGTATAAGAACAGGATTAAATGGTTTAGTTATCTCATTTAAGTGTATTTCTTTATTTTTTATCATTAGTCTGTGATCAGCAATCACAGCCCCTACTCTATAAATCAATGGTTCTATTTTTTGATTGTAATTGGTAATGTTCATACCCTCTTTTCCTAAAGAAAATTTATATTCTGTTGTTGCAGGTAATCCTGCTCCATAGGAAAAGAATATGGTTTCTTTTAAAAATATTTCATTGTTATTTTCTATATAGTAAATCTCATACCATGGTGTCCGCTCAACCGAATGGGTAAAACAAACTGTAAATTTTTCTCCGTTTTTGACAGGAAAACTTTTTATGATTTTTCCATTCTTTTGATCAATTATCATTAATCTATGAATGGGAAGAAATAGTCCTAAAATAAAAAAAATAATGATTAGGCCATAAATATATCTTTTCATAAGTAGTCGGGTATTGGAAATCCAATACCCGTCCCTCCATTTCTTTCAAATCAATTCCCTATTTAACTCCTTTTTCCTGATAATATTTTAAAGCTCCAGGATGTAAATCAATGGACATTCCAGTATTTGCATCCTCTACCTTAATTAATTTGCCTTTTTCATGTACACTTCCTAGTTCATCTGTATGTTCAAATATTGATTTTGTTATATTAAAAACCACATCTTCATCTAAGTCCCCTCGTACAGCTAACATTGCCATGACAGCTGCTGTAGTTATATCTTCATCTTGTCCTTTATAGGATCCTCCAGGTATAGTCACTTCGGTATAGAAGGGATATTCTTCTTGCAAGGTTTTAATCTTGTCTGTCTCTATTGGTACAATTACTATATCTGTCACTGTGGATACCTCTGTAATTGCAGCAGTAGGAATACCCGCAGTTACAAAAGCTGCATCAATCTGTTTGTTTTTTAATTGTTCAGCTGCTTCCGCAAAGGATAAAGGATCTATCTTGCCTAAATCATCAAAGCTAAGCCCATAGGCCTCTAAAATTTGTTTTGCATTGGCTTCAGTCCCAGAACCCGGTGCACCAACAGCAACTTTTTTTCCTGCCAAATCAGTAACACTGGTAATGCCTGAATCCTTGGCTGCAACCAATTGAATAACCTCTGGATATAGTATTGCTAAACCCTTTAGATTGTCATATTGACCTTCATCAATAAATTTTTGTAATACTGTTCCAGTTGCTGCATAAAAAGCAATATCATTTTGTATTAAAGCTAAATCGCTTTCCTTTTTTTGTATTAGGGTAGCATTTTCTACTGAGGCACCGGTAGCTTCTGCCTGTGCTTTTACATTGTCTACATTATTCGTAATGATATTAGCAAGTGCTCCCCCCAATGGAAAATAAGTTCCTGATGTACCACCAGTGGCCAAGGATAAGAATACAGGACTTCCTGCGCCTCCCTCATTACTCCCTGGAGTAGAGTCTCCTCCACTGCATCCCATGGCAAAGGAAATAATCAGCGCTAAACAAAGCAATAACGTAACAAATTTCATTTTTTTCATATAAATTCCCCCTTTAACATATGTTCCCCACATCATAAAGCAAAGTTTAGAATAGTTATTTATATTCCTTTAAGCAAACAATAATTCCTTTGATTCTATCTGTATACAACAAATATGAAATTTTTACTTTGCAAACTTGCAGGTTTTTTATATTATACACATTTTCCTAAGTGAGGTCAATAAGATAAAAATAAAAATCAGATTTTCATCTGATTTTTATTTTTATCTTATTCATTTTCATTATCTACTGATTCTACTGAAGTTTCAATAGGTGAATCAACCTCGTCATCTTCTTCAACTTCCATAGCTGCTTCTGAAACCAATATTATTGTTTCATCAGGATTGGATAATATCTTTACTCCTTCTGCAACATTAATATCACCCACTTGCAAAACATCTCCTATATCCATATGGGAAATATCGACCCTAATAACCTGGGGTATATCTTGGGGCAACGCTTCAACATCAATTTCCTGTAATTGCCTTTGCAATATTCCCCCTTTACTCTCTACTGCATTTTGTCCTTCTATCTGAATAGGAATACTTAACTGCATAAACTCGTCTGCCGCTATCGGTTGAAGATCAAAATGCAATAACTGTTGTTTTACAGGATCCCTTTGCACTTCTTTAATAAAAACTTGCCTGGAATTTCCTTCATAACTTACTTGTAAAATAGCATTGGATCCATATCGCTTTAAAATATTACTAAAATCCTTAGTCAACACCTGCACGGGGTGACTATCTCCGTTATCATATAATACCCCTGGAATAATTCCCTGATTTCTTAATCTTTGTTTTTCACCTTTACCCCCTACATCATTTCTTTTGTTTACTGCTAATGACACTTTATCCATAATTTATTCCTCCCTTTTATTGCTATTTAAATCATTCCCTATTCCTCAACTATTTAAACAACTTTTGTTTTTTTTATGCTACAATAGGTATATATTATAATATAGATGGTATAAGATAGATTAATTAATCGTTTGATTCTACTGTTTTCAGTTCTTAGGAAGGAGGGATTGTGATGAGAGTAGAAAGAATTCACGATAATAAAATAAGCGTTTTTTTAAGTATGGTGGATCTCAAGGAAAGAAATATTAAAATGTCTGATTTATCACCTGAAAACTCAGTAATTCAAGAATTATTCTTGGATATCCTTGAAGAAGCTTATATACAACAAGGATTTGAGGTTGAGGGATATCAATTATTTGTGGAGGCTAAACCATTGCCCAATTATGGGTTTCATATAAGCATTACAAAGTTTGAAGATGGCGAAGAATTAGAAGGTGATTATTCTTCCGGCTATTTTATTAATGAAATAGGAGACTTTTACTCCCATAGTATAGATCATGAAATGAAGAGTGAACTTGTTTATAGCTTTACTTCTATAGATTCTATCCAACCTTGTATGAAGGTGCTGAACAAATATTCCTTTGCTGAAACCAATTTATTTCAGCTAGAAGATAAGTATGTCCTATCCCTTTGGGACCTAGATTTTGATCAAGACATTCTTTCAATAGTTCATGCCTATCTTTTAGAGCATGGAGAAAAAGAATATTTTTCAATTGCCTATTTAAAAGAACACGGAAAACCTATTATAGAAAATAATGCATTAGAAAATCTTAATAAATATTATAAGGCAGGATATTAATATCCTGCCTTATAATATTTATTGGAATTTATTTTTTATCTTTTCTATGTGAAAGATTACTTTCTCTTCATCAATCATAGTTAATTCTTTATTTCTTAGTATCCAGTTCCCATTTACCATTACATTTTCCACCTGAGAAGAATGACTAGAATAAACAAGATGGGACATTAAATTGAATTTAGGATAAAATGTAGACTCTTTCATACTGAGCATAGTCAAATCTGCCCTTTTCCCTACCTCTAAAGACCCGATTTCCTTCCAAGATAGGGCTTTAGATCCACCTATCGTTGCCATGTCTAAGGCTTGTTGTGCAGTAATGACTGTGCTATCTTCCATAAATCCCTTATGGAGTAGAGCCGCTAACCGAATCTCCTCCAGTAGATCCAAGTTATTATTACTAGCTGCGCCATCAGTCCCCAAGGCTATATTAACACCCTTGTCCAACAGTTTTGGTATAGGGGCTAACCCACTACCTAACTTTAAATTACTACCAGGATTATATACAATACTTACAGGATTGTTTTTCAATATTTCTATATCTACATCAGTCAGATGTACTCCATGGGCAGCGACTACAGGATGCTGAAAAACTCCCATGTCCAACATATGTTGCACTGGGGATTTCCCATAGGCTTTTTGGCAATTCTCCACCTCCATTCGAGTTTCAGATAGATGGGTGTGAATTCCCATATTAAACTCCTGCACCATATTTAACAATTCTTCCCAATAGGAGGGTTCGCAGGTATAAACCGCATGAGGTCCTGCCATTATCTTAATTCTACCTTGAGCTTCATTGTGCCACTGTCTATAAAGAAGCTTATTTTCCTCCAAGCGTTTTAATGATTTATCATCGGGCCCTTGTAAACCCCTAGAAAGACAAGCTCTTATCCCGCTTTCTTTCACAGCTTGGGCAGTTTTATCCATAAACATATACATATCATTAAAAGTAGTGGTTCCGCTCTTTATCATTTCAATTATACTCAATAAAGAGCCCCAATAGGCATCTTCATTGGTTAATTTGTCTTCTTGGGGCCACATTTTTTCAGAAAGCCAGGTCCATAAGGGTAAGTCATCGGCATATCCCCTTAGTAATGTCATCGTTACATGAGTGTGGGCATTGATGAATCCAGGGGTTATGAGATAATTATCTCCCTCTATGATTTCAGCATCCATAGGAATTTCTTTATATTGATCCATGGGGCCGATTTCAATAATATTTTCATCCTGTGTAATTAAATATCCCTTTTCAATCATGTCTCTATTTTCATTTTGTGTAAATATTGTAGCATTCTTAATTATTCTTTTCATTTACTCACCTCCTGCCTTATTTCCCTCTAAAAGTAGCATCATTTCACGGGCAAAATCCTCTACATATTGTTCTTTACCGTGGTGCAGATTTCCAAAAATGCTTAATAACATATTTTTTAAAAGTAAAAAGCTCAATCCTTTAACTTTTATTTGTTCTTCCCATGCTGACAGGCGCCTAGGAGATTGATGAAAATTTCCAAAGGCAATGTTGATTTTTCCCCCACGATATAAGGCAAGGGAAAATCCCGCAGGAATTTGATCTTTTATATTTTCATTGACATATACACCTGTTCCAGGCATATAAGGTATGTACAAGGTCTTAATAATTTCTCCATCAATCAACCTCTTCTCAGTTGGCAGACTTAAAAATTCCTCTACATTGAGAGTTCTTACCCCTGTTTTATAATGATAGATTTCTATATATGCCTCTAATACTAACAAGATAGTGCCAAAATACGGCATTGGATAAACCTTATTACAAATGTTTCCCACTAGGGTGGCTCGATTTCTTGTGGCGCTACCACCAAATTTATAGGCATTTTCCATTAAATAAGAGAAGGGTTTAAATATCCCCTCAATTTTACCCAACTCATTGATCGTTATGGCTCCCCCAATTTCCAATCTTTCTTTTTCTTTATAATTTAATCTCTTTAGTTCAGATATTTCCTTAATATCTATTAAAACTTCAGGATTAAACATCTCCTTATCCATTCTATAGATAACATCTGTGCCTCCATTTAAAAGCACTGCTTTTTGACCATATTTTTCAGCCCATTGGCTGGCTTGTTGTAATGTTTGTGCCTTAAAATACTCCACTAAATACCCTCCTAGTATATTGACCGTTTTTTATAGTATATATCAAATAAATAGTTAAAAAAAGAAATTTACGGAACTTCTGCTCCGTAAATTTCTTTTTAACTATTTTCTTCCATAAGCCTTCCAAAGGATTTCTTCCATTTCGCTGATTAGAGGCATTCTAGGATTGGCAGGAGTACATTGATCCTCAAAGGCATTTTCAGCTATTTTATATACTTTTTCTTCAAATATTTTTTCTTCAATACCACAATCCTTAAAAGAAAGTGGAATATTCACCTTTTTCATCAGGGTGATAATTTCTTGTATTAGATTTTCTACTCCCTCTTCGGTAGTTTTTGCCTTTAGTCCTAAATATCTAGCAACCTTTGCATATTTTTCTGCTGCTTGATGATATTCATATTTAGGGAAGGAAGCAAATTTACTAGGTTTTTGGGCGTTATAATAAACTACATGGGGTAATAAAACTGCATTGGCTCTACCATGGGATATATGGAACTCTCCCCCTATTTTATGGGCCAAACTATGGTTAATTCCCAAAAACGCATTGGTAAAGGCCATACCTGCAATGCAGGAAGCATTGTGCATTTTTTCCCTAGCAATGGCATCGCTACCATCTTGATAGGCTTTAGGAAGGTATTCAAATACCAATTCAATTGCCTTTAAAGCTAAACCATCAGTATAATCTGAAGCCATAACTGAAACATAAGCTTCCAAAGCATGGGTTAAAACATCTAGTCCCGTGTCTGCGGTAACAGAAGGCGGTACAGTCATGACAAAATCCGGATCTATAATGGCTATATTGGGCGTTAATGAATAATCCGCTAGGGGATATTTTATATTGTTTTTCTTATCGGTTATTACTGTAAAAGAGGTAACTTCAGAACCTGTTCCACTTGTAGTAGGAATTGCAATCAATTGTGCTTTACTTCCTAACTTTGGAAATTTAAAAGTTCTTTTTCGGATATCTAAAAACTTCATACGCAAGTTTTTAAAATCTACTTCTGGCTGTTCATAAAATAACCACATGCCTTTAGCGGCGTCCATAGCTGATCCCCCGCCCAATGCGATTATTCCATCGGGTCTAAATCTTTCCATAGCCTTTGCTCCATTTATAACAGTTTCTACAGAAGGATCTGGCTCTACGTCAGAGAATACCTCGGTAAGGATATTTTGTTTCTTTAAATGATATAAAACCTTTTCCACATATCCCAAATCTACCATCATTTGATCAGTAACTATCATAGCTCTTTTTACATTTTCCAGTTGTGATAAATAAGCTATGGAGCCAGGTTCAAAATAGATTTTTGGAGGTATTTTAAACCACTGCATATTGGTCTTTCTAAAGGCCATTCTTTTTTTATTTATTAAATTATCTATATTTACATTGTCTGTGGTTGAGTTATTTCCCATTGAACCACATCCTAAAGTAAGAGAGGGTATATTCGAATTATAGATATCTCCAATGGCTCCAAAGGTAGAAGGAGAATTTACTATTAATCTTCCCACCCTAACTTTTTCTCCAAATTCTTTTATAATATGATCATCATTAGAGTGAATAACTGCCGAATGTCCTAGTCCACCAAATTCTGTTACTTCAATACATCTTTGAATCCCTTCATGAAAATCATTCACCATATAACAAGCTAATATAGGACTGAGCTTTTCACCGGAAAGAGGATAATTTCTTCCTACACCTTGTAATTGAGCTATCAGAATCTTAGTTCCTCTAGGCACTTCAATTCCAGCCATTTCAGCTATTTTCTCTGCACTTTTACCTACGATATCGGAATTTAATATTTTCTTTTCTTTTATAAAAGCAGTGGACTGTAATTTTTTTGTCTCTTCTTTATTTAAAAAGTAACACCCATTTTCTCTCATAAATCTTATGGCCATATCGGCAATCTTTTTATCTAAAATTACTGTTTGTTCTGAGGCACAAATCATTCCATTATCAAAGGTTTTGCTTAGAATTAAATCAGTAACAGCCCTTTTGACATTGGCACTTTTCTCTATATAACAGGGTACATTCCCAGGTCCAACCCCTAAAGCTGGTTTACCGGAGCTATAGGCTGACTTTACCATCCCCCCACCGCCAGTAGCTAAGATTAATGCAATATCATTATGCTGTATTAAACTTTGAGTTGCCTCAATAGATGGGTCTTCTATCCATTGTATGCAATCCTCAGGGGCTCCTGCCTTTATTGCTGCCTCTCTTAGTATTTCAGCAGCTCTTTTGCTACATTGTTGAGCACTTGGATGAAAACTAAAAATAATTGGATTTCTTGTTTTTATTGATATTAAGATTTTAAACATAGTGGTTGAAGTTGGGTTAGTTACCGGAGTTATACCGGCTATGATACCAATAGGTTCTGCCACTTCCATATAACCCTCTTCTGCATTTTCTTCAATAACCCCAACCGTTTTTTCTTCCCTAATTTTATTATATATATATTCAGTGGCAAAAAGATTTTTAATCATTTTGTCCTCATAAACCCCTCTATTGGTCTCTTGGGTAGCCAATTTTGCTAATATCATGTGATGATCTATTCCTGCCAAAGTCATATTTTTGACAATTTCATCTACATGATTTTGATCCATCGTTAGGAAAGCATTCTTGGCAATCTTTGCTCTTTCAACAAGTTGATTGATTGTTTCCTCAACAGATAAGTTTTGTTTGTTTATATCTTTCTCTAAAATAGCCATTTTAAACCCTCCAATTGTTATATTTTTAACTAATGTTTGCTAAAAAAAATGGTGGTTCGGTTGTATACTTACTTCCTTTCTTGTTTATTGGGATTTTTTTCTATTTATTTCCCTTGATATAAAAAGTTTGTTTATATCGTTAATAGGATTATAAACCATTTGTTATATTTTTGTCAATATACTTTTGTTATTTTTTAATTTTTTTATCATTCTTTACTATTCCTATTGTTTTTATTTTATATATGTCGTATACTGTATACAAGTAATAAAGAATATAAAAAGGAGGCATAAATATGTTTTCATCTTGGAATGATTTTAATAAAAATATATGGACTGAGCAAATTGATGTACGTAACTTTATTCAAAATAATTATACGCCCTATGAAGGAAATGAGGAATTTCTTCATGATCCTACAGAGGGTACCAAAAAGCTTTGGGACGAGGTAAAAATTTTAATGCAAAAAGAGTTGGATAATAATGGGTTATTGGAAGCCGATACCTCCCTTGTTTCAACTATAACCTCTCATAAACCAGGATATATTGACAATGCTTTAGAAAAAATAGTTGGGCTGCAAACTGATAAACCTCTTAAAAGAGCCCTTATGCCCTTTGGTGGTTACCGTATGGTAAAATCCTCTGCCCAAGCCTATGATCTTTCTATTGATCCACAAGTTGAAGAAATCTTTACTAAATATAGAAAGACCCACAATGATGGTGTCTTTAGTGCCTACACTCCTGAAATGAAGAAAGCTCGTAGTGCTGGTATTATCACAGGATTACCTGATGCCTATGGAAGGGGTAGAATTATTGGAGATTATAGAAGAGTAGCCCTATATGGTATTGACTTTCTCATTGATAAAAAAGAAGAGGAAAAATCTCAATTAAATAATAAAACCATGACCGAAGATGTCATTCGTCTTCGTGAAGAACTTAGTGAGCAGATTGAAGCACTAAAGGATATGAAAGAAATGGCTGCATCCTACGGCTATGATATTTCTTGTCCTGCATCAAATGCCCAAGAGGCTTTTCAGTGGACATATTTTGCATACTTAGCAGCTGTAAAGGATCAAAATGGAGCTGCAATGTCTTTAGGTAGGGTCTCCACCTTCCTGGATATTTATATTGAAAGAGACTTGAGAAATGGAATAATTACAGAAGATGAAGCCCAAGAATTAATGGATCAATTTATCATGAAGTTGAGAATGATAAGATTTCTACGCACTCCCGAATACAATGATTTATTTAGTGGCGATCCCAATTGGATTACAGAATCCATAGGTGGAATGGGTATAGATGGGCGAACCTTAGTAACCAAAAGTTCCTTTAGGATTCTTCATACTCTTTATAATTTAGGTCCAGCACCAGAACCAAATCTTACAATATTATGGTCAACTCACCTTCCTTCTGCTTTTAAGGACTATTGCGCCAAAGTATCTATTGATACAAGTTCTATTCAATATGAGAGTGACGACTTGATGAGACCAGAATATGGTGATGATTATGGTATAGCCTGTTGTGTATCCGCTATGAAAATAGGTAAGCAGATGCAGTTCTTCGGAGCAAGAGTAAATTTAGCCAAGGCTCTTTTATATGCTATCAATGGTGGTGTAGATGAAAAGAAATTTGTCCAAGTTGCACCTAGTGCTAAACCTATTACTTCTGAATATCTAGACTATCAAGAAGTTTTAGATAAATTGGATACTACCCTAGATTGGTTGGCAGAAACCTATGTAAATGCCCTAAATATCATTCATTATATGCATGACAAATATTCCTATGAAAAGGCACAAATGGCTTTACACGATAAAGACGTTGTTCGAACTATGGCTTGTGGTATTGCTGGCCTTTCTGTTATTACCGATTCCCTAAGTGCCATAAAATATGCCAAGGTAAAAACCATAAGAAATACTCAGGGATTAGCCGTTGATTTTGAGATTGAGGGGGATTTCCCTAAGTACGGTAATGATGACCAAAGGGTTGATGAAATCGCCGTAAACTTGGTGAGAGAATTTATGAATAAAATAAGAAAGCACCCCACTTATCGTAATTCTATTCCAACTCAGTCAGTCTTAACCATTACTTCAAATGTGGTCTATGGTAAAAAAACAGGGAGTACACCAGATGGTAGAAAAGTCGGTGAAGCTTTTGCCCCTGGAGCAAATCCAATGCACGGTAGAGATGAAAAAGGTGCTCTTGCTTCCTGTAATTCAGTAGCAAAATTACCCTATGCCCATAGCCAAGATGGAATTTCCTATACATTCTCCATTGTTCCAAAAACATTAGGAAAGTCTGTAAAGGACCGAATTAATAATCTTAAAGCAATTATTGACGGGTATGTAGCACAAAATGGACATCACATCAATATTAATGTTTTAAATAAAGAAACGCTTTTAGATGCTATGGAACATCCAGAAAATTATCCCCAATTAACTATTCGTGTATCTGGATATGCTGTAAATTTTGTAAAACTTACTCGAGAACAACAATTAGAGGTATTAAGCAGAACCTTCCATGAAAGAATGTAATATTTTTTAAAAATATCCCTATGAGGTGAAAAATATGGAAAAAGATATCGGAAGAATTCATTCTATAGAAACTTGCGGAACGGTTGATGGTCCTGGTATTCGATATGTAGTGTTTATGCAAGGTTGCCCTCTAAGATGTAAATATTGTCATAATTGTGACACTTGGGAGGTCAATGGAGGTAATCTCTTTACGGTTGAGCAGCTAGTAGAAGATATTCTAAAATATAAAAACTACTTGCATTTTTCAGGGGGAGGCGTAACTATCTCTGGCGGAGAGCCCACCCTTCAAGCTCCCTTTATTACTTCTCTTTTTAAGGAATTAAAAAAGCACAATATTCATACGGCCATTGACTCTTGCGGTTATACCCATATCCATCGAATAGAGGAGTTATTAAATTACACTGATTTAGTTTTATTGGATATTAAGCATATCGATCCAATAAGTCATAAAGACCTTACTGGTAAAGATAATGGCAAAATCTTGGAGTTTGCCAAATATCTTTCCAATAAAGATATTAAAGTTTGGATTCGGCATGTAGTGGTTCCTGGAATTACAGATAATAAGAATGATTTAAGAAAATTAATCGCTTTTATTAAGTCCTTAAAAAATGTGGAAAAAGTAGAACTTCTTCCCTACCATCCCTTGGGTATCCATAAGTGGGAAGAGATGGGATATGAATACACTTTGAAAGATACTCCCACACCAACACCAGAAGAGATGGAAACCATTCAGGACATGTTTTTAGCCAATAACATAGAAGCTGTAATATAGAAATATAAAAGAAATATCGCACCCCATTAGGGTGCGATATTTTTATAAAATAAGAAAGTTCATCATGCCCTTCTGAGAGCAAATTCTTCTATTTCATCGAAGCCACGCTAAGCACTTTCATGTGCTGCATAATCAATACATATTGGGTTGTGACGGTTGGGATATATTACTTAAAGCTTCTCCCGCATTATCTATAAGTTTATCTTGAAGGGATAAGTCTCCTATGGAAACAATCCCTACAATTTTTCCATCTTCAACAACCGGTAATCTGCGTATTTGATTTTCTGCCATTAAACTTGCTGCTTCATGCACATCCATGCCAGGTGTTCCATAGATTACACCATTGCTCATAATATCTCCAACACTTGTATTATTATAATCTGTTCCTTTAGCTACATTTCGTAAAACAATATCTCTATCTGTAATCATACCAATTGGCCTTTCCCCTTCACAGACTGGCACTACACCAACATTTAAATTTTCCATCACTTTTGCAGCATTGGTTATATTATCTTGTGTGGTAACGTATTTTACATTAGTTGTCATAATATCCTTTAATTTCAAGAGTTATCATCCTCCTTTAGTTTATTACTACTAGAGTTTACTTTTTTCTGTAGATTTACACTGGAAATTAATTAAACTTTCAAAATCAAAGGACAAACAATTCCATATTTATAACTTTTTTGCCAACTCTCCTGTTATGGGATAAGAGTAATATCCATTTTTTATAAAGGACACAGCTGCAACGATTGGGCAAACAACGGTAATTATACCCACAAAAATCAGTATAGGTATTCCAATTAATAAGATAATAAATATTTTCCCTATAAAGGTTAATATAACCAATCCCAATTGAAAGACCAAAGCTTCCTTTGCCTGTATTTTTATAATATCATCTTGGGAAAGTAACAGGATTAATAAAGGAGCTAATATGGGAAAACCCACAAAAATTCCTAAGTGGGAAATAAGAGCTAATATTTTTTGTTCAGATGTGAGCATTTTTTTCCCCCTATAATTTTAATTTCTATTGATACTCTATTTTCCCTTGTATAAATCACTAATTACCCATCTGCTTTTGGCACGGACATCAGGGTTTTTTACTAAATGAAAATGATATATATATTCATTTTCCTCTAGATTAAGCCTAGTTTTTAGCTTTCCAGTATAATTTTCATAATTATACTCTAGGATATCCACAGACTTGATTTTTCCCGCTGTAAAATCTTCACAGGCCATCCATTTCTCCATACCTCTTTTAGTAAAATAATGATACCACATTCCCTCAGGATTTTCTTGAAGGTTTTTAATAATTTGCTTAAAAACATTTTGTGGTTTAGAATTTCTCCCAGTATAATACATAGGCACTCCAATTCCAATGAGTATTAATACAATAGGTAAAATTTTTTCCATAATTATAATTACTCCCCTCTTTCATCTCTATCTTTTACTTGATAGTCTATATCTTCGATGATATTGTCCTTTTCCTTATTTTTAAGGTTAGCCTTTTTTTCATATCTATCTAGTTCCCCCTGAAACGCATTAAAAATAAAGACCAATACTGCAATATCATCAACTAATCCTAATCCCAATATGGGATCGGGAATAATATCAAAAGGAAAGAGTAAATAAACAAAGCCAAATATAATAGCTAGCTTTTTATAAAAAGGAACCTCCTGATCTAAAATATATTTATAAAGAGATTTTATCTTTTTAAGAAGTTGTTTTATTTTATAGGGTTTCATATAATACACCTCTGCATTATTTTGTATTTCTTTTCTCTATTTTATCTAAAAATTAAAGCTCGTATGTTTATTTCAAGGTGTAATAAGCATTTAAGTCCTCTCTTAGTTTATTTTTTGCTAAGAAAGCATGGATTACTGTTCTTTATATTTTTTATGATGTTTTTCCCATCTTTCCCTGGTTCTCTTTTTTCTTCTAAGAACAGCTTCCTTCCTCTGGGCATCCTTTATATAATCCTTATAGGATGAATATCCATTTTTCCTTACTTCTTTTAATATTTCTCTATTGGCTTCCTTGGCAAACTTTTTATAGTTTACAAATACCCCATAGCAAAAAGAGAAAAAAATAATTAATCCAGCAATATATCTCATTCCTATACATCCTTTTTAAATTGTACAAGAAGAGCAGCAAAGTTGTTTCCACTAGAGTAGCTTATCCTTTGACTGTGACAAAATGTGCTGTTTGAGCATTGCTCTGACTACGTCAGCGGATATTTCCTACAATCTCTTCTTGTGATATGAGAAAATTTCATTGCTCGTAAACAAGATAAATCTCTCCTATCATGAAAATATTATATCCTTACACCATGCTTTTTTCAACTATTAATAAATGCAATCCAATATATGGCTCCCTAAAAAATCTTTTTTAAAATGTTTATTTTTAGAAAAACCATTTACTCTATAGTTTACTGATCTAAACTTCTATAGATTGATCCTAAAGATTCTTATATAACTTTCCAGGGGTAAAATAATGAAAACTGTAAAAAATAATAATGTATTAGGGATTTTAGATGGAGAATATTATTCTTTTTATATGATATAGGAAAGCTCTTCTTGCTAGCAAAAGACCAAACTTCCCTATATTTATAGAGCGGTAATAGCCGATCTTGTAAAGGAGGAGTGCAATGTCTAAAGAAAAAAAAGATATTCTTTCCAATGAAAATCCGTTAAATACAATGCCTACGGGTATGTTAAGAGGTATTGAAGACCAAAGTCTTATTAATATGAAGATCAAGTACTATGGAGAACTCTATACAAAGAAATTTCCAGATCAATGGATCAATCAAAATAATCAATAGGTAGTCTTTATATTATCAATTTGTTAAAAACAAAAACCTTGGGTGGGGGACCCAAGGTTTAAAAATTAAAGGGGAATTCATTATCATAAAGGGGAGTTTAAATATGATAAATTTTCCGTTCACCTTATTATAGTATACAATATACACTATTGCAAGGCTTTTTATAACTTTTTTTATTTCTCTTTATTTGTCCTTAAAACAGAAGGGACAACAGAGCTTCTTCCCTTAGATAATGTTCGATTGTCCTGGGTGAACATCTATAAAACAAAAATAGGAGCTTTTCGCCCCTATTCAACTAAACTTATTTAGTTTTCGTTTCAATAACAATCTGGGAAATCATTGATTTAGTGATATTTCCAATCTCTAGCTTTTTTTCTTTAATTTCTTCCTTTAAGGTTTTAATTTTGTTAGTATCCTTATATCTACCTTTTGTTACCTCAAGACTTAACTGTTTTTGAAGCTTTTGCAAATCTTTTTTAACAGAAATCAAATTATTCGCTGTCATTGAAACTCCCCCTTTAGTTATTTATAGAATATTTAATATATTCTATAAATATTTCTTATTTCCTTCTTTATAAAAAAAAAGAGTGATATAAAATCAACTCTTCTTTATTCTATGTCCTTTAATTGTTCATATGCTTTTTGTACCCATAATGGATCATTCAATATGGCCCTACCTATACCTATCATATCGGCTTTACAATCATTAATAACATGATATGCAAAGATGGGCTCCTTAATTCCTCCGGTGGTAATTATAGGGACATTAATTACGGATTTAATGCCCTCCGCTAGGTAAACAAAATACCCTTGTTGATCGGTAATTAATCTTGCTCCTCCTAACCCTGCTGACACATCCAGCACATCTACCCCAGATTCCACTAGTTTTACAGCTAAATATTTTGCATCATCAATGGTAATCCCATCTTCTATATTGTCTGCAGCAGCTATTCTATAAAAAATAGCAAAGTCCTCTCCTACTTCTCGACGAATTTCTTCTACTATTTCCAAGGGTAATTTAATTCTGTTGGTCCTTATGCCTCCATATTCATCCATTCTAGTATTGGTTATGGGAGATATAAACTGATTTAATAAATAGCCATGGCATCCATGAATTTCTACAAAATCAAATCCTGCCTTTTTCACCCTTAAAGCTGCATCTTTAAAATTCTTTTTCACTTCATCAATATCTGCATCGCTCATCTCATTAGGCATTTCATCACCTTTTGGATGAATAATAGTGGAAGGTCCCATGGGTTTTTGTCCTATAACAGTAGAGGGAGCAATACTGCCAGAATGATTTATTTGCACCCCACAAGCCACGCCATGCCTGTGAATAACTTTTGCAATTTCTCTCAGTCCATCTATACATTCATCTCTATCTATGGCTAATTGACCCGGGCTATTTTTCCCTTTTATGTCGACATAGCAATGTTCTAGAATAATTGTACCTGCACCCACTTTGGCCATTTTTTCATAATGATCAATAACTTCTTGGGTTACCCCTCCCTGTGCATCGGCCAAATTCATAGCCATAGGAGGTATAATTATTCGATTTTTAATATTTATTCCCTTGATATTAAAGGAATCCAATAATTTAACCATTGTAAATCCTCCTTTAAGAAGATTCATTTCATTGCTTGATTACTTTTAGTATTATATTCATCGCAATAGAATTTTATCCTACTTATATTTCATATCTACATAGATTTTTCCTTGCCTATACTAAATTAAATTATCTATGTTATGTCATACTAACACTTTTTTAGAATACAATCAACAACAAGTATTGTTTTTAAGCATTTAACTGATAAATATCTCTAGTTATTTAATGCTGACGATAGTAGCACCTTCTCCCCCCTCATTATACTTGCCAATTCTATAATCCTTCACATGAGTATGACTTTTTAACAGATCATGAATGCTTTTTCTTAGGGCACCTGTACCCTTTCCATGAATGATGGTAATGGTCCCTAAATTGGCAAGATAGGCATCATCTAAATATTTGTCTGTATCTAAAATAGCTTCTTCAGTGGTCTTGCCCCTTAAATCTAGTTGAGGAGAAATACTTATTGTCTTAGCCTTTATCGTCCTTGAGGTTTTTTGCATAAAGGTCTTCTCTTTTTTATTGTTTAGCTTAGACAGATTATTAATATGGACATTGATCTTCATGATACCCGCTTGTATTTGTACCTCATCTTTATCATCAGGTAGGGATAATACAAAACCCTTCTGGTTTAAGGTAGTGATTAATACTTCATCCCCTGGCTTTAAATCCTTGGGAACACTATAGGAGATCCTTGGCACACCAGCCTTAGCTAATTCCTTTTGAATATCATTTTCGGATTCTCTTAACTGCTTTTTGGCATTTTCTATAGATTTATTATGCCCTTTGAGGATTTGTTCCTTTTCCAATCTTCTTAATTCAGTTATAATTTCATCCATCTGGGTCTTCGCTTCTTTAACAATCTCCAAGGCTTCTTCCCTTGCCCTTTGCATAAGTTTATCTTTTTTTTCATTAAATCTTAGTTCTTTCTCCTCCAACTGATTTTTAAGATTCTCTATTTCTAATCTCTTATTTTTAATCCTTATAGATTCTTCTTCTATTTGTTTTCTTTTTGTCTCTATATCCAAAAGCAAATCCTCAAACTGTATATCTTCTTGAGAAATATATTCCCTTGCTTGGTTTATCACTTCGTTCATGAGACCTAGCCTCTTGGATATTTCAAAAGCATTTGACTTTCCAGGTAATCCAATTTGTAAAATATAAGTTGGCCTTAGAGTTTCTATGTTAAACTCTACAGCGGCATTTTCTATCCCTTGGGTAGACAGTGCATATTCTTTAAGTTCACTATAATGGGTAGTGGCTACCGTTCTAATATTTTTTTTGTGTAAAAAGTCCAATATAGACATAGCCAAAGCCGCTCCTTCTGTTGGATCGGTGCCTGCCCCCAGTTCATCAAATAGGACTAAAGATCTCTCGTCAACTTCATCTAAAATATCTACAATATTGGTCATATGGGAAGAAAAGGTACTTAGGCTCTGTTCAATACTTTGTTCATCTCCTATATCCGCAAAAACCTTATGAAATATTGCCATTTCACTGCCATCCTTTACAGGAATATGGAGTCCTGATTGCCCCATTAAACATAATAGACCAATGGTTTTTAAAGTAACGGTTTTTCCCCCTGTATTTGGACCAGTAATGAGTAAGGTATGAAAATCTCTTCCTAAAAAAATATCCGATGGCATCACATCTTTATCGGGAATAAGGGGATGTCTAGCCTGCTTAAAGTTAATATATCCCTCATGGTTTAATAAGGGTTCACTCCCCCTTATATTTAAACTATAATTCCCCTTAGCAAATATGGCATCTAGTTTTCCTAATAATTCAAAATTATTGGAGATGACTTCATAATTATTTTCAATTATTCCTGTAAATTCTATTAGAATTCTTTCTATTTCTTCCTCTTCTTGCCCGATTAGTGTCTTTAGATCATTATTCATTTCCACAATAGACATAGGTTCTATAAATAAAGTAGCACCACTGGAAGACTGGTCATGAATTAAACCCGCCACATTGGCCCTATATTCTTGTTTTACAGGAATAACATATCTATCTCCCCTTAAGGTGACAATTGGCTCCTGAAGGTATTTTTGATAATGGGTTGAGTGAATCATTTTATTTAGTTTATCCCTTAAAGCATTATTTTTTCCCTGTATTTGTTTTCTAATTCTATGCAAGGTTGGACTGGCGTGATCTGATAATTCATCTTCGCCTATAATTACCCTAAGGAGTTCCTTTGTCAAACCAGGTAATTCAACTAATTCTTCTATAATGCTACTAATAATTGGGTAAGGGCTAATTTGATTTCTTTCTTCTTTAATATAATCTTTAACATTTTCACAGATTTTCAGACTTCTAGCTATTTTTAACAATTCCCCAGGGGATAAAATTGAACCTATTTTGGCTTTTTTTAAAAACGGACCTATATCGGTGAGGCCCTCTAGAGGAATCCTTCCTTTCTGTAGAACAATAGCTACTGATTCTGTGGTTTCCTGTAACTTCCCCCTTACTTTTTCCAAGTCTGTTATAGGCCTAAGGGATAATATTTTTTCCCTCCCCAATGGAGAATTTGCATATTGGGATACTTCTTCTATTATCTTAAAATATTCTAATACTCTTAAAGATTTTTCATTCATGGCTTACCTCTCTATTTAATTAATATTCTATCTCTATCTATTATACCAAATAACTTATCTTTCCTAAGCCTACTCATATTTAGCGAGTACAATAGAATCTCTTACTCTTTACTTATATATTTAGAAAGAGTAAAACAGATTTCTGTACCTACTCCTATTTCACTTTCTACAGTGATATTACTTTCATGGGCAGTGAGAATATTTTTGACAATGGCAAGTCCTATCCCTAGATTGTTCTTTTTCTCACTTCGTGAACGATCCCCCTTGTAAAATCTTTCCCATATAAAAGGAATATCTTTTGGCAGCATACCTTCTCCAGTATCTCTAATACAGATTGTAGATAATCTGTCCCCTTCGACTACATCAATAAAAATCTCCCCCCCTTGGGGAGTGTGATTGATTGAGTTATTTAATAAATTGATTAATACTTGAAAAATTCTAAATTCATCTGCCCACACCATTAAATTAGGATTGCTTATATTATAGTGAATCTTTAAATTATTTTTATCAAATAAGGATTCATGGGTATCAATGACGTGCCGAATTAGATGGTCAATTAAAATAGGTTGTTTTTCTACCCTGAGGAGTCCCTCCTCAATTTGAGATAAATCCAATAGGTCAGATACCAAATGTTGTAATCGTTCAGTTTCAGACAACACTATACCTAAATACTTTTTCTCTTCTTCCTTATTTTTAGCCATACCATCAATAAGTACTTCTGTATATCCTCTCATTAGACTAAGAGGAGTTCGAATTTCATGAGAAATGTTTGCAACCAAATCCTTTCGCATACGTTCTTCTGCGTATAATCGTTTAGAAAGTTTATTGATATTCTCAGAGAGACGACCAATTTCATCTTTTCTTTTTATGCTGGTTATCTCGCTGTATTTCCCTTCAATTAAATCCATAGTTACTTTGTTTATTTCTAACAAGGGTTTAGAAAATTTCTTTAGAAGGTATAGGGTAATCATGCTCCAAATCATTAAAATAATAATAGCTGCACATATTAATTGCTTTTTAATTCTATCCAAAGTATTCTCAATAGATGTTATGGGAGTGTTCAAAAATATGGTACCCACTATTCTTTCATTGGAATAATCTGACACTCTTTCATTTGTTAACCATTCTTCCTTGCCTTTATATTTTGAAGGGATGTTTTTTATTATGGGCTGTCCAAGGACATACATTTTTTCCTCTACACTATCTTCATTAATTTTATAGACTTTTTTACTATTGATAACTTGGATAAAATCATCATAAGAATACCCCTTGCCCTCTCCATAGGGGAGCACTCCTACCTCTATCAGTTTTTTCCCAAAACGGTCTGTAACGACAACCCCGCCTGTAATAGAATCCGCTACTTCCTCTGCTTCTTCTGGTATATAAGCCATTCCTTTTTTATTAATGGATCGCAAAAGTCTTTCAGCATTTTTGGTTAGTTCATTTTCCAGTTGCCCGTAATAATATTTTTCTAAAAATGTCTGTTGGATAAATATGCTGGAAATAAATATGATGAGAAGGAATATAATTAAAGTTAACCATAGTTTCCAAACTAGGCTTTTATTCATAATCCTCCACCTCAAGTTTGTACCCCACTCCCCAAACCGTTGCAATATAATGATGGTATTCTTCTAGCTTTTCCCTTAGTCTTCGTATATGAGTATCCACAGTACGCAAGTCACCGAAGTATTCATATCCCCATACCTTCTGTAAAAGTTGTTCTCGTGTAAAGACAGTGTTTCTATGGTGTATAAGAAATAAAAGCAAGTCATATTCCTTAGGAGTAAGGTTTATTCTCTTATTTTTTAGATATACTTCTCTTGATTTTAAGTCTATAGTAATTTCCTTTAAAAACAAGGTTTCTCTTTGTTCATTTCGTGGTTTATGAATTGATCTTCTTAGCAATGCCTTTACCCGGGCTATTAGCTCCCTAGGACTAAAGGGTTTTACAATATAATCATCCACTCCTAGTTCAAAACCAAATAATCGATCAAATTCTTCTCCCCTGGCCGTGACCATAATAATAGGAATTTTTGATATTTGACGTATTTTCCTACATACCGCCCATCCATCTAGTTCTGGTAACATGACATCTAATACAATCAAATCATAGGTGTTTTTCTTAAATATATCCAAGGCATCTTTTCCATTTATTGCTTCATCCATGATAAAGTTTTCTCGTTCGAAATACAGTCTTAGCAATTGACGCATATTTTCTTCGTCTTCTACTACCAATACCCTTGTTTTTTGCTCCATATACACTCTTCACCTCCTTATCCCCTATTATAATACTCCTCTATAATAATGTCCCTTGGTTAATCCTTGTTCTCTAATTTTATTGATTAATTTTTCTGCCCTTTGGGGAATTGTATGTCGTCCCCTTTGTAAATTATTAAGATATTCTTCATAGGCTTTCATCGTTTCTATAATCTCCTGCTCATTTTCCATGTTAAACTGAATTCTCAATTTTTTAAAGTTTAATTTAACTACATCTGAAAGGTTTTCTAGTAGACATAGCTTTTGAGAGTTTAATATATGACTTCTACCAAAATCGTCTATATAAAGAGGAAAGGTTATTCCCTTTTCGTCTTTCAATCCAAATTTCCTATTATTTCTACAAGGATAGCAATCCTGCTTGTTTTGTTTACAGGTGATGGGACAATATTCAGAGATCATCATCTCCATAAATCCATGGACAAAAAGCGTTAGCGGGATATGGGTATACTTCTGAATTTTTTCAATCTCTTTTAAAGTCAATTCCGGTGATATGCAGATATTTTCCAGTCCCATTTCTTCAAGTTTTTCTATAGCGAAATGGTTAAAGGCATTTAAAGTAAAATCCCCTTCTTTCTCCATGGGAAAATCCCTAAAGAAGTGTACCATTTCTAAATTGGACAATAGCAATCCATCAGGATTCAATTTTTTTATATCCTGTCTATGCCTTACTAACTGATCTATATAATTTTTTCTTGTTATTCTTGGGAAGGAAAACACAATGGACTTTTCTTTTTCCTTAGCTAAATTTAGGGCTTTTTCATATAGTTTAATATCAAAATCAATATCTCCCCCAAATATGACTTCAGAAACATCGGTTTCCAGCACTGCTTTTAGGGATGTCATACGATTGACCTTAGCCACTAAGAAGGGATGAAAGATTTCTTTTTCCCTTTGGGCTATAGGCAACTTCCAAAGTTCTTGTACCTTTTCCTTTATTACTAGCTTATCTATCCTTCTATCCACTTTCAGAATTTCTTTTGTAAGACTTTCTATGCCTTTTCTTCTGACTTGGTTGATCTCCTTTATAGGGATTATGCTATTTTCATCCATATCAATCTCTATATCTATTAATTCAAAGGGGGTCCCTCCCAGTTTACCTAATTGCTCTTGGATCTTATGTCTGTCCATGGGCCTATGAATTGCTTTTTCAACCAAAGTATCACTTTCTATTGATACAAAATGATGATTTTCGTCCCATAAACCTAGTGTTAATGCCTTCCCTATTTTCATGGTTGCAGCACCCCAAATAGGTCTTTTTTTATGATATAGATTTTTGAAACTATTTTGGGCTTCTTTTAATAAACTTATATCTGAAGTCTTGTAAAGGGAATTCCCTATTTTAACATTGTTTAGCAAGGATAAACTTATTTTTTCTCCTGCCTTAGCCCTTTTTACTTCTCTATTATTCATCTCTATATGAGATACCTGCATACCAGAATTATTCTTGTCCTCTGTCCAAACTTCAATCCCATCTCCTATTTCTAAAGATTCTTCTAGTAGGACATGCATTTTTTTACTTTTATTGTCTATAGAATAGATCTTTCCTAAATACAGCCCTCTATTATTAGGTTTTTCTTTGGAAATGATATTTCCTCTTTGGTCCGAGAAGAGATAGGCTGTAGTAAATCCTCTATTGAAGATTTGCTTTAGGTTTTTTATATCTTGTTCTGTTATCTCTATCTGCTGTTTACTATAATATTGATCAATAGCTTTTCTATAAAGAGATGTAACAATGGCTACATATTCGGGCCTTTTCATCCTCCCCTCAATTTTAAAAGAATGGGCACCACTTTCAATTAAATCTTTCACTTGTTCAAGAGTACTTAAATCCTTTGGGCTCAATAAAAATGCATATTTATTTTCTCTATTATGCCCAAAATCATCCAAGTCCACCAAAGAATATCTTTTTCTACAGGGCTGAGCACATCTTCCCCTATTTCCACTTCTTCCTCCGATCATACTACTCATTAAACATTGCCCCGAATAACATATACACAAGGCTCCATGATTAAATATCTTTATCTCAGTATTGCTTTCTTGTACAATGCTTTTTATTTCTTTTAGAGATAACTCACGGGCTAATACCACTCTATAAAAACCTTCCCGTTCCAGTAATTTGACTCCCTCTAAACTATGAATGGTCATTTGCGTACTACTTTGAAAGGGAAAATCTGGAAGAAGCCTTTGTATTATTTTTAACAACCCTAAATCTTGTATAATGAGTGCATCTACTCCTATTTTGTATAAAAAAACTATATAATCAATAATGGAGGATAGTTCTTCCTCCTTAAGTAGGGTATTTATGGTAATATAAACCCGTACTCCTTGTATATGACAATATTCTATAACCTTTTTTAACTCTTTTTCATCAAAATTAGATGCATACTGTCTTGCACTAAATTTTTTTCCCCCAAGATATATTGCATCTGCTCCATTTTCTACGGCGGCCACTAAAGCCTCTGGACTACCAACCGGTGATAATAATTCAGGTTTTTTATTTTGTTCCATCTTTTCTCTCCTATAATACTTAATCTTTTATGATTATGACTTGTTTTTCTATTTCATAAAGGAAAAGTATCATTATAGAATAATGATACTTACAAGAATTCTATATTTAATTTATTTTATCCTGTGATAGGATAATTATTTTCCACCCTTATAGTAAGGATAAATTTTTTTATCCGTATTGATTCTGTATTTATAAGAATCTAATTCTTTTTTCATTTTTACAATTTCTATTTGATTATCAAAAATTTGATTTTGTAAATCCATGATTGTCTGTCGTGCTGCATCCATTTCAACTTTATCTTGCTTGATTTTTTCTTCATAGCTTTGCATCATTTCTTGATATCTTGCTAGTTCCAAATTTGCATCTGTAAGCTCTGATTTTACTTTCTGGTATTTCTCTTGACTATAATCAGCATTTTGTTGTGCCGTTTTTAACTGTGTTGCTAATTCTGATAGATTGTCTACGTCAACCATTTTATTTTCTAATTCATCCACTCTTTCTTGGGCACGATAAAGTTGATCGGCAAGATTCAAGGAACACAGAACAGCAACCATGTTTTTATTCATCAGGGTATTTTTTTTACCAATTTCGTCCATTATATAATCTACCTGTCTAGCTATTTTACTGATATGTTCTTGGGGAACATTTCCCTTCATTGTATACTCATTTCCCTGTATGCTTATAACAATCTTTTTATTCTCCTCCATGGATTTCGCCCCTTTAAAATCTTGTTTATACTTTGTATTCGTCAAACTTTCTGGAAGTCCTTCTATAAATTTTATTATATCATAAAAGATTCGGTGAACCATAAGAAGAATGAAAATAAATCAACTAGTCCCTTACAAACTATAGGGAAATAACTTCAATTCCTAATAGAAAATACTAAGAGACTGCATTTGCAGTAGATGCTTTAATTTTTCCAAGAAGCCTGAAAACTCAGGCTTTTTATTCTCTTAATTGAGCATCCAACTTATTTCTTAGTTCTTGGACTATCCTATTGTGTACTTTATTTACTTCTTCATCGGTAAGAGTACGATCTTGCCTTCTATATATAATTGAATATGCTAGACTTTTATGCTTCTCTGGAATTTGTTTACCTTGATATACATCAAAAAGTTCATAGGACTCCATTAGGCTATTTCCATACTTTTCAATAATCTTTTCAATCTCTCTAGCGTGAATATCCTCTTCCACCAATAGGGCAATGTCCCTTGTTACTGAAGGATATTTAGGTAAATCTTTGAAATGTCGTTTTAGATTGCTGTTTTTGTATAAAGCATCAAAATTAAATTCTCCTATATATATTCTCTCATTAATATCAAAGTTTTCAGCTACTCTAGGATGGATCTCACCCAATACGCCTAAAACTTCTCCTTTAAATATTACCTCTGCAGCACGGCCTGGATGAAAAGTAGGAATCTTAACCCCTTTAAACTCATATCCTACAATACCACACATATCCAATAGATTTTCTACTCTTCCCTTTAGATCAAAAAAGTCTACTTCTCCGTACATCCCAATGCATAACTTTTGTACCTCTAGGGGTAAATTTACAATGGGAAGTTCTCTGGGATGATAGGTACTGGCTAATTCAAAAAATGTAGCCTTATCTACATTCCTATGAATATTATGAGCCACTACTTGGAGCATATTGCCCATTAAAGTAGTACGCATCATGCTATTTTCTTCTCCCAAAGGATTAATCAGCATTAGTGCTTGACGTTTTTCGTCATCCTCAGCTATTTTTAATTGATCTAGGTTTTTAGGAGTACCAAAGGAATAGGTGACAATTTCATATCCTCCCAAACCTATCAACAGATCCTTTGTTTTATCTTCTAACTTCTGCAAGGGAGTTCTTTTCCCTTCAACTGCAATGCCTGACATGCTTGTGGGTGGTATTTTATCATATCCATATAATCTTGCCACTTCTTCTGCAACATCCACCGGCAATACAATATCCTGGCGAAAGGTTGGTACCTGAATTTTTAAAACTTCATCTATTTCCACTTCCATATCTAATCTTTCCAAATACTCAGCCATCTCTTCAGAAGAGGAGTCAATACCAATAAACTTATTTATCCATTGGGGATCAACATCAATATGGTGGGGCAATACAGGGTTAGGATAAATATCCTCACTCCCCCCTACAACAACTCCTGCATGAATATCCTCTAAAAGTTGTAGTGCACGATTCATGGCTAATTCTACTAGATTGGGATCCAATCCCTTTTCATATCGGTTAGAAGCTTCTGTCCTTAGTCCTAACTTTTTAGCTGTTTTTCGTACACTAATAGCATCAAAATTTGCTGACTCTAATAGTATTGTCTTGGTATTTTCGTCAACCTCAGTATTTTCGCCACCCATTACTCCTGCAATAGCTATAGGTTTATTCGCATCTGCTATAACTAAAGTAGAGGAATCCAATTCCCTTTCCACATCATCTAGCGTGATCATTTTCTCCCCATCTCGGGCTGTTCTTACGATGATTTTATTATCTCCCAATTTATTGCAATCAAAGGCATGAAGAGGTTGTCCGGTCTCTAGCATTACATAATTAGTAACATCAACAATATTATTTATAGGACGCACACCCATCTTTAATAATTTATCTTGCATCCACTTTGGGGAGGGTGCGATTTTTATATCCTTAACTATTCTTCCCATATATCTATGGCAAAGATGAGGGGCTTTTACCTCTATAGTCGCATAGTCCTGGATATGTTCTACTTCATTTTTAATATCCATAAAAGGCATTACAAGGGGCTGTTTTAAGGTTGCAGCCACCTCTCTTGCTAATCCTATAATCGAGAGACAATCCGGTCTATTGTTGGTTAATTCAAATTCTACCAACACTTCATCTAATCCCAATATTTCTTTGACGTCCATGCCCAAAGGATATTCTTTATGGAATATATAGATGCCACTAATCTGTTCTTCTGGCAATCCCTCTAGATTCATTCCCAATTCTCCGGCTGAACACATCATCCCTTGAGATTCTATTCCTCTTAGCTTACTTTTCTTTATTTTTATATTCCCTGGCAGTGTCGATCCCACTAATGCAACAGGGATATAGTCATTTTCGGAAATATTATTGGCACCAGTGACAATTTGAATAATATTTTCTCCAATATCAACCTTAGTTACCACTAATCGATCTGCCTGTGGATGGGGATTAATTTCTAGAATTTTTCCAACTACTACATTGTTAATTTCCTTTCCTATTTCTTCAATTTGCTCTACCTTTGTACCCGACATAGTCATTTTGTCCGCCAATTCCTTGGGGGACACATTAATATCAACATATTCTTTTAACCATTTTAATGGTGCTAACATAATAATACCTCCCTACTTAAATTGCTTTAAAAAGCGCAAGTCATTTTCAATCATCAATCTTAAATCGTGAATATCATATTTAATCATGGTAAGACGGTCTAAACCCATACCAAAAGCAAATCCACTATATTCTGTTGGATCAACCCCACAGGTTTTTAATACATTGGGATGAACCATTCCACATCCTAATACTTCTATCCATCCTTCTCCTTTGCAAACCCTACAACCTTCTCCCTGACAGACAAAACAGGAAATATCCATTTCGGCACTGGGTTCAGTAAAATAAAACTGGTGAGGTCTAAACCTTGTACGGGTTTTTTCACCAAAGAGCCTTTTAGCAAAGACATCTAAAGAGCCCTTTAAATCTCCCATAGTAATGTTTTTATCCACAACCAATCCCTCAATCTGATGGAATACTGGTGAATGGGTCGCATCTATTTCATCAGAGCGATATACTCTCCCGGGAGAGATAATTCTAATTGGAGGTTTGCTTTTTTCCATTGTTCTAATCTGAACAGGGGAGGTCTGAGTTCTAAGGACAATCTCTTCATTAAAATAAAAGGTATCCTGTAGATCACGGGCAGAATGCTCCTTGGGAACATTTAAGGCATCAAAATTATAATAGCTTAGCTCTACCTCAGGCCCTTGGGCAACTGAAAAACCCATTCCTAGAAATATTTCTTTTATTTCATCCAAAACTGAGGTTAAGGGATGACGACTTCCAACTTCAAGCCTTTTTCCAGGCAATGTGACATCTATTTTTTCTCTTTCTAGTTTTGCATTACTCTCTATTAATTTTAATTGTTCCTTTTGTCTTTCTATCTTTCCCTCTACCTCAGCACGAACCTCATTGGCTAACTTCCCGATAACAGGGCGTTCTTGGGCTGATAATTTTCCCATCCCCCTTAATACCTGCGTTAATAAACCTTTTTTTCCTAATAACTTTATCCTATATTCTTCCAATTGCTGAATGCTTTTTACCTTCTCTAATTCTTCTTCAGCTATTTTTCTTATTTCTTCCAATTGATTTTTCATCATAGAACTCCTTTCCTTTATTATTCTTCAAAAAAACAAAGACCTCCTCCCAAAGGGACGAAGTCTTTTTCGCGGTACCACCCTATTGGATTACCTTTATTCAGATAAACCACTCATTTATATAACGGAAAGCCCGATAGAAAGGACTAGATAAAAATCATCTTTCCCCTCTATAACTCCAGAGCGAACTTCAACTAATTCTTCCCTAGAAATATTTTCAGCCAAGATATTTCCTCTCTTATTGGGTGTCCCTAGTTTACTTTTCTCCTTCATAGTTTTTGATTTTTTTAGTTTTGAAAATTATACCATATTTATAGCTACTTTGACAACTCATCTTCATTATGCTCTAATCTGTGATCTATGCTATTATAATCCTTGCACTTTATACATCAATATCCCAGCAGCTATTGCTGCATTCAAGGACTCTGCCTTTCCCTTTATAGGTATCTTTACCAAATCAGTACATAAAGATGCAATAGCATCAGACATCCCATGTCCCTCATTACCTATAATTAAAGCCCTCTTATTTGTAAAACTTATTTCATGATAAAAAGTCTTTGATTTTAAATGCGTTCCTATTACCTGATATTCCTGTATAATGAGTTCTGGTATAACTTGGCCTAATTTTGCATCTACAATGATGGGGATATGGAAGACTGATCCCATGGTTGCTCTAAGTACTTTTTCATTATATATATCCACACATCCCTCACTGAGTATAATTCCATCAAAGCCAGCTGCATCTGCTGTACGTATGATAGTTCCCAGGTTTCCAGGATCCTGTATTTCTTCTAAGATAATCATTGAATTAGATTTTTTGCTCACTATTTCTTCCAAAGAATAATTTCTTTTTTGCATTATCGCCATAATTCCTTGAGAATTTTGTAGTTGGCTTAATTCTTCCATAAGGGAGTTATTCAGCTCATACATCAATATATTTTTTCCCAATAATTGATTATATAAATCCTCCCCTCCATTTACTTCAAACAACTTTTCAGTAAAAAGAACAGCTTCAACTGTTTCTCCCCACTCTATAGCCTCACGGATTAATTTTATACCCTCCAATAAAAACATTTTCTTATGATCACGATGTTTTCTTTGATGGAGTTTTTTCCATTCTTTATATTGTAAATTCCTATTACTTGTTATCTTTACTGGCATATTAAACACCCTTTTTATTCATCTATAACATTCTCAG
Organism: Irregularibacter muris; assembly: GCF_024622505.1. Classification (NCBI taxonomy): domain Bacteria; kingdom Bacillati; phylum Bacillota; class Clostridia; order Eubacteriales; family Eubacteriaceae; genus Irregularibacter; species Irregularibacter muris. Next base: position 413,484 of record NZ_JANKAS010000001.1, on the reverse strand, counting down.
TATATCCATTCCCCTATAGATTATATAATCTATCCTTTTATTTGAAGTAAAAAAGACCCACGATTAGGCCTTTTTAAATTTATGCATTCAATTTTTCTTTTGCTACTTCCACCAATTGTTGGAAAGCTACAGCGTCATTAACGGCGATCTCCGCTAACATCTTTCTGTTCACTTCTACACCTGCTAATTTTAATCCATTAACAAACTTGCTATAGGATAAACCATTCATTCTAGCAGCTGCATTTATTCTTGCAATCCATAATTTTCTATAGTCTCTTTTTCTTAATTTTCTTCCTGTATATGCTGAGCTTAATGCTCTCATTACTGCTTCATTAGCTGGTCTATATAATTTGCTTTTAGCACCGTAATAGCCTTTAGAAAGTTTTAAAATCTTTTTATGTTTTTTTCTGGCATTCATTGCGCCTTTTACTCTTGCCATTTTTTTACCTCCCTTTTATCTTTATGATTACTTATATGGAATCAATTGTGTTATATTTTTTGCTTCAGCAGGAGTTAAATATCCTGTTTTTCTCAAGTTTCTTTTTCTCTTTTGGGATTTCTTTGTTAAAATATGGCTTCTATATGCCTTACCTCTTTTTATTCTTCCACTTTTTGTTTTTGAGAATCTTTTTGCCGCTCCTCTATGGGTTTTCATTTTTGGCATATTAATTCCTCCCTCCGTTTATTCTTTAGAATCTTTTTTAGGTGTTAGATACATAACCATACTTCTACCTTCTAGCTTTGGCCTTTTCTCTATTACACCTACATCTGATACTTTTTCAGCAAATTTTACTAATATTTCTTTTCCAATATCAGTATAAGCCATTTCTCGGCCACGGAATCGTACAGAAACCTTTACTTTATCTTCATTTTGTAGGAACTTCTGACAGTTCCTCGCCTTAACATCCATATCATGTTCTTCAACTCTGGCAGACATTCTAATTTCTTTTACATTAATGGTCTTTTGATTCTTCTTTACTTCTTTTTCTCTTTTACTCTGCTCAAACCTGTATTTTCCATAATCCATGATTTTACATACAGGGGGTTTAGCATTAGGAGCAATTTTAACTAAGTCCATTTGTTTTTCGTCAGCAATTCTTTGGGCCTCTCTTACAGCTACAATACCTAATTGTTCTCCAGTCGAATCCACCAGACGTACTTCACGATCCCTAATTTGTTCATTTACTTGCAATTCTTTGCTAATATTTGTTCACCTCCTAAAATTTTCCACCAATCACAATAACATAGAAAAGCGACTATCGCTATTCTAGTAAAATAAGAAAGCTTAGTCCCTTGCCAACAAGATGAACTTTCTACTCCATAAAAAAAAACAGCTGGACATAAATTCCACCTGTAATATTAAACTCTCCACAACATTATAATTGGTCACGAGCTCATATTAACCTTAATAGCAAATCAATATACCATAAGGTGAGAAGTGGAATCTTCTACTTTCTTTTCCACAAATAGTATAGCACAGGTTCCATCTATCGTCAAGTTTCTATATTGATTTTTTTCACATTCTCAGTGTCGATTTATAAATTTTATTTACTTGATAAAATTACCTTTAATTATTTTGCAAAATCTTAAATGTTTATTGGGTTTATTGCTAAAAATAGATATACAGAAAAGTAAATCCTGGGTGGTGATAATAATGATAAAAAAAAGAATATTATTTACTTTATTTGTTCTATCCCTTATTTTGTCCATAGCATCTATTTTAAATTTAGGAAAGGTTTATTCCCGTTCCTCTATTTTCTCAAAATTTCTTTTTGCGTCTACGACTATAGGTTTTTACACTTTTATCCGAAAAATGGATAAGCAGCCAGAATTAATGCCAGCTACTTCTCTTCGTCAAGAAGAAAAAAAAGAAGGCAACAACCAGCAAAAAGTATATTTTGACGATGTTGCCGGGTTAGATGAAGTTAAAGATGACCTAAAGGAAATTGCTGATTTCATAAAAAACCCAGAAAAGTATGATAAGATGGGGGCAAAAATTCCAAAGGGTATAATGTTTCACGGGCCACCTGGCACCGGTAAAACTTTAATTGCCTCAGCAATATCAGGTGAAACAGAAGCAGGTTTTATCTATGCTAGTGGTTCTGAATTTGTAGAAAAATATGTAGGTGTTGGAGCCAGTCGAATTCGTTCTTTATTTGAAAAGGCTAAAAAACAGGCGCCTTGCGTTATCTTTATTGATGAAATGGATGCTATTGGGGTTTCCAGAAGCTCTGATAATAATAGTGAGCGAGATCAAACTTTAAATCAGTTATTGGTGGAATTGGACGGATTTAATCGTTATGATAACGTCATCGTTATTGGAGCTACTAATCGCCTTGAACTCCTAGATGAAGCCCTGCTTAGACCAGGACGTTTTGATAGACATATTTACATTGGCAACCCTAATGTAAAGTCAAGGGAAGAAATTCTCAAAGTGCATTTAAGAAATAAACCCTTAGATAAGAAAGTAAATATAAAAGATATTGCCCGTAAAACCCACGGCATGTCAGGAGCTCACCTGGCCAACATTGTCAATGAAGCTGCTATTTTCGCTGTAAGGGAAAATCTGGCGACTATTGGACCTGAGCAGTTTAACCTAGCAATTGAAAGAGTGGTAGCCGGTCTAAAAAATAAAAATGCAGTTATCTCAGAAAAAGAAAGAAAAATCGTAGCCTATCATGAGTCAGGTCATGCCCTAGTGGGAAGAGTTCTAAACAATGATTTAATCGAGAAAATCTCTATTGTTCCCCATGGTCAAGCCCTTGGGTTTGTATTAAATGCTTCCAGTGAAGATAAATTTTTAATTACTAAAAAAGAATTATGTGAAAAAATTCAAACTCTCTTAGCGGGTCGAGCTGCCGAAGAGATCATATTTAATGAAATTTCCACAGGGGCACAGAATGATTTAACAAAGGCTACAGAAATTGCCCACCAGATGGTTTGTGAATATGGAATGAGTAGTTTGGGCAATAGAACTTTCAGTAACAACAATCTATCAGGCTATGGAAACTTTATTAACAAAGAAGTAAATTCAATTATTGAATCCTGTTATCAGGAGTCTAAGAAGATCATTTTAAAAAACATTGACTTTCTTCATTCTATTTCCAGTAGATTGTTATTAGAAGAAACCATTACTGGAAAGGAATTAGAAAAAATCCTAAAGGTGAGTTAAAACTCAACTTTAGGATTTTTTCTTTAGCAGGTCTTGTTATTTATTTCTTCTATTATTTTGGCTATGAATTCATCGGTTCCAACACTACCTAAATCTCCATTTTTCCTAGATCTAACCGCTACTTCTCCATTTTCAATTTCCTTGTCTCCAACAATTAACATATAGGGAACTCTATGCATTTGCGCTTCTCTAATCTTATATCCGATTTTTTCGTTTCTATAATCCACTTCTATCCTAATATTTTCATTTCTAAATTTATTAGAAAGTTCTTGGGCATAATCATGATGTCTGTCAGTGATCGGAATAATTTTTACCTGTACTGGAGATAGCCAAGTAGGGAATGCACCCGCAAAGTGCTCAGTAAGGATTCCGATAAATCGTTCTATACTACCGAAAATAACTCGATGTATCATTACTGGGCGATGTTTTTCTCCATCCGCTCCAATATACGTCAAATCAAATCTTTCAGGCATTTGGAAGTCTAACTGAATAGTACCACATTGCCAAGTTCTACCAATACTATCTTCTAGATGGAAGTCAATCTTAGGACCATAGAAAGCGCCATCTCCCTCGTTTATTTTATAATCCATACCCTTCTCATCTAATGCATCTTTAAGAGCATTTGTAGCTGCTTCCCAGGCCTCATCAGATCCCATAGAATCCTCTGGTCTAGTAGAAAGTTCTACATGATATTTAAATCCAAAAATATTGTAAATATAGTCGGTTAAATCAATAACTCCTAATATTTCTTCTTTTATTTGCTCAGGGGTCATGAAAATATGGGCATCATCTTGAGTAAAGGTTCTTACCCTCATTAAACCATGTAAAGCGCCGGACATTTCATGACGATGCACTAAGCCCAATTCACCCATTCTTAAAGGTAAATCTCTATAGGAATGCATTTTTCTTCTATAGACCAATAGGCTACCTGGGCAGTTCATTGGCTTTACCGCATAACCTTCTCCATCTATTTCTGTAAAATACATATTGTCTTTATAATGATCCCAATGACCAGAGCGTTGCCATAATTCTTGATTTAGGATAATCGGAGTTTTTATCTCATAGTAATCCCTTTTTTCATGTTCTCTTCTCCAGAAATTTTCTAACTCATTACGGATAATCATACCATTAGGGTGAAAGAATGGAAAACCAGGTCCCTCTTCTTGAATTGAAAATAAATCTAACTCTCTACCTATTTTTCTATGGTCTCTTTTTTTAGCTTCTTCTAATTTATCTAGATATTCCTCCAATTGACTTTTCTTCAAGAAAGAAATGCCATAAATCCTTTGTAACATCTTATTCTTTTCATTCCCCCTCCAATAAGCACCCGCAATGCTTAGCAGTTTAAAGGCTTTCACCTTTCCTGTTGAAATAATATGGGGGCCTGCACAAAGGTCCACAAATTCCCCTTGTTTATAAAAGGATATGGTTTCATCCTCTGACAAGTCATTAATGAGCTCCACTTTATAATCTGCATTTTTTTCTTTCACAAGTTCTAAGGCTTCATTTCTTGATAAAACAAATCTTTCAATCGCTAAATCTTCTTTTACTATTTTCTTCATTTCCTTCTCTATATTTTCTAAATCTTCAGGAGTAAAAGGTCTATCCATATCAAAATCATAATAAAAACCATTGTCAATGGCAGGACCAATCGCCAACTTTGCATTTGGAAATAATCTTGTAACTGCTTGGGCCATAATATGCGTTGTACTATGCCAAAAAGCTAATTTACCTCCTTGGTCATCAAAAGTCAAAATATTTAGATCTACATTTTCTGTAATAGGTGTACGCAAGTCAACTACCTTACCATTTACTTCTCCTGCTAAAGCCACTCTTGCTAATCCACTACTAATATCTTGGGCTATTTCTAAGACAGTAGTATTTTTAGGATATTCTTTTATACTTTCATCCTTTAATCTTACTTTAATCATTGACATTCCTTCCTTTCATCTGCATTTTAAAAGTTTTGTATCCCTTGTAGTAGGAAATTGAATCTTTAATTAGAAAGAATAATTTTTTCGATCAAAAAACATAAAACTCGCCCCATATATGGGACGAGTTTTTACCCGTGGTTCCACCCAAGTTGATATTTATCCCCTTGAAGACTATAACGGAGTCACCGGCTTTACTTACTTTAATATTTTCAGTAAAACAGTTCAAAGGTGGTTTCCAACAAACCATGTATAGAAATACTTTCAGCAACTGTACTTCCTCTCTAAATACTGGGACTTGTTTACTCTTCCTTATCCATACTTTTCATTTTGGAATTTTAAGTCATTATATACTTATTCTTCTCATTTGTCAAGAGTATCATACCTATATCACATAAATAATTAATGCCTGTACTACGCCTATAAAAAAACCCAGTATAGCCCCTATATATTCAATATGCTTTAATTCTTTTTGAGCAATGCTAATAATGATTTCTTCTAATTTTAAAAGATCAAATTCATTTATTTTTTGTTCCACCATTTCACCAATCTTTACTGAGGTTGTTGCCTTATGGGTCAATTTATCAATCATTTGATCAATAAAGGAATCTGCCTCCTCATCAATCATGTTATTCACATAATGGATAATCATTTCTTTTAATGACTTAGGTAAGATTGAAGGTAATTTTTGAGTAATTACCTCATTAATTTTGGTTTTAATGGTAAAAAGCATATCATTTTTATTTTGACTTTCCAACATACGTTCTAGTATCTCTTCAATGGATATGAGCTCTTTTTCCACTGTTTCTCCTATACTTTTAGCTACATCTTTCCTTCTTTTAGGAATTAGGCCTTGAATTTCATAGCCTATTCTAGGAATTTTAAATGCTTGTATAGGTCTGAACATCAATTTAATCGCTAAGACATTAGTGATCCACCCAATTAGAGCACCGATAATTGATAGGATAGCCATATTTATCCACATTTATTTTCCTCCCATACTCATAAGTCTAATAATTTTTTGTCATCTTAATAGTATAGCATATAGAGTATAAATTAAAAAACCAGAGATCTTAAAATAGATTCTCTGGTTATTATTTTCTTTTCTAGTCTTTTTTAACAATATTCTTATTCATACACATATCACAACCGCTACAAATTATTACTCTTTGGTCAAATACTTTTTGAATGGTTTCCATAATTTCTTTATTATAGGGCTCACCTAAATGATGAATAAAAATTCGAGTAGGGGCAATGGTGATTAAAGAACTGATTAATAAGTCCTCATATTTAATTTCTCCATCTAAAAATTCTGTTGCCAATTCTTCTAAATATTCATTTTTTATAGTTTGATAATTTGCATCTAAAAGAGAAAATTTGTGGCTTTCATCTATTAAAATGTGTAAAGTGTGTATTTTAGGCTCTTGTATGTCTACAAAGTACTGTAATAAACGTATAAATTCATTATATTCCCTTTCCATTAAATAATCTTCTACTGCGACGTCTACTGCATCCTTCAAGTCTTCGATATAATTTTTCAATCGAAAACGTATAAATCCATCAATGATAATTTCATTATAGTTTTCTAAATAGTCTACAATCTCTTCAATCATTTTTACCTTCTTACCTATTTTATATATACTAGTGGAGAAATAAAAACCTTCCTTTTCATTTAAAGATTTAATGGCTAGGTTTAATATGTTTTTTTTCTCCTCCATATTGAAATAATTATATTGCTGTCCTATTATTTTTCCTAAAATTTTGGGTTCTTTGATATTGATAATATAGTCAGCAATGACATTAGCAATATAATGTCTAAATATGTTCAAAGCCTCTAATGGATTTTTTCTATATTCGGCATTTTCTCTTATTTTGCACGTGATTAATTCCATATTCCCTTTTTGATCTATATCCACATCTACTTCTATACATTCTCTTCCTAACAGGTCTACTTCTTCTTCAATATGATCATATATTTTATTGACATCTTCTAAATCTCCAATTGAAAGTTTATGCAAAATTTTTCACTTCCTTTCATATTAGTAGTATATGTTAGCTAAATGACTTTATTCAGTATGGAAAATGTATATATTTCTATTTTTTATTACACATCCATATGTATAAAACAAAACAATTTAAATTGTTTTGTTTTATATTATATGCATGCTTCCTTTTATAGTTTCACTTTATATCCCCTTTGATAAAATTCTCTGGTTACTTTAATTATTTTTTCTTTACATGTCCTTTATTATGGTCATAAGAAATTGTCGTTATATATACCTACAATTTTTGTATAATTATATCCTTTTCAAATATACTATGAACATAGATTTTAATTTAGAAGGAGGGTTGATTATGGATTATGTCATTAAATTTTGCGAAAATAATTTTGTTCATGGAACAGGTGAAACAGCAAGAAGATTGCGAGAAGAAGATAATTATGAAGTGATGATTACCTCTTGTTTAGGTAATTGTTCTGACTGCATTGATATGCCCTATGCTGTGGTCAAAGACACTTTAATATATGCCGATGATGCTGATAGCTTATATGATGAAATTATGGATGCTATTGATTAAAGTGGGTATGCTCCACTTTATTTTTACTTAATAATATTATTTTTATTGATTAATCTATGATGAATGGGGTACAATCATTTAAAATTAGGAAGGGTGATGTCCATGGGAAAAACCGCTGCTTTTTTTGATGTAGATGGCACATTATATAGGGACTCCTTAATGATTGAACACTTCAAGAAGCTCATTAAATATGAGGTATTGGACCCTATTATTTGGCATGGAAGAGCAAGAAGAACTTTTGAAGATTGGGATAAAAGACATGGAAACTATGAAGATTATCTTTTAGAGGTTTCCAAAATATATTTAGATTCCATGAAAGGGTTAAATAAAGATTATTTAGACTTTATTACTAATCAAGTGATTAAACTCAAAGGAGAGCGGGTTTATCGTTTTACAAGAAATAGAATTCTCTACCATCACGAACAGAACCACTTAGTATTTTTCATATCAGGTGCACCAGATTTTTTACTTTCTAAAATGGCCGAAAAATATGAGGTAAAATACTTTAAAGGAACTGAATACCTGTTGGATGAAAATAATAACTTTACTGGGGAAATTAGACAAATGTGGGATTCTCGAAGCAAAACCAAGGCCATTAAGGACTTTATTTCTCTTTATGATATTGATATGAAAAAAAGTTATGCCTATGGGGATACCCATGGGGATTATGACATGCTAAAAATGGTAGGCAATCCTGTAGCCATTAATCCTGTACGAGAATTAGTTATGGATATCCAAAAGGATAGAGAACTTCAACAGAAGATTTCCCTAATCGTGGAACGAAAGGATGTTATCTATCAGATTCCTTCAGATATCCCCATTCTTTAATCAAAAGGCAATCTATAGACTATAGATTGCCTCTTTAAAAGATATTTTCTAAAGTTAATTTTTCTTTTAAATAAATGTCCCTGACTAAAAATCTTATTAGGGATACCTCTACTCGACTTAAATCCTTATTTTCTACTTTAATCAATTCTTTTACTTTATTTAAAGATATCTCTAGTTTATCCATTTCATCATGATCAATAAACATTCTCCAGAGGGGGGATATTTTATCCCATTTTGCCTGAAGCTTATCAAAAACCTTCTTTGCCCCTTGCCAGTTCTCCTTTACCACTTTTTTTTCTAAATCATTAATAATTACCAACATTTCCTCTGAGTTTTTTTCCATTGAATAAGAAAAATAAACACTTAAAATAACAAAAATACAAAGTATGGATAGAGATATCCATAAAATCCGCATTGTTTTCACCTACTTTTTATTTTCTTTTTTGAATGTAAAGTTTCTTTTGTGCATCTACATAGGCTAGTAATACTTCCTTATCCTCTTTAATTCCTTGTTTTTCTAATTCCTTGTCTAACCAACTATCATCACATTGAGTGATTTCCATATTCTTCTTACTTCTAATCCCATCGGCTATTAAAGTAATCGAAAGCCCGTGATAAGTTGGCTTTATATTCATATCCTTAAGGGTTAGGGGCATATTTTCAGCTTTGGGAAGGACACTCAGGTTGCCATCAGGTTCAATAAGAATATACTCTATCTCATGAAGATTAGGATATCCTTGGCTTCTTAAATGTTCTAATAAATCATTGACATTAATCCTTTGTTTTTTTAGTTCATCATATATTAAATCTCCCTTTTGCATAATGATGGAAGGTGTCCCATCGATTATCCTTCTTGCTCTTTCACTTTTTAAAACAAGAGCTGATATCAGTGCTTCCAAAAACAAAAGAGTAATAATAGGGATGATCCCATTGATCAGCGGCATACTAACATTTTCCATAGGTGTAGACGCTAATTCTGCTATTAAAATAGTAATGACCAATTCAAAGGGTTGCAATTCTCCGATCTGCCTTTTCCCCATCATTCTTACCACAAGAACAACAAGTACATACAATATAACAACTCTAAAAAATATAACTAACATTTATTCCTATCCTTTCCCAAATAATCATTTGAAAAATCAACAATATATCTATTAGTAACTTCCCCTTAAATCTATTATTCATACATGGGTATTTTTTAGGTATTTGTCATACTGTGCATTTTTGGGACATACATTTAAGTAATTCATTAATTAGGAGGGAAAATGATGAGTCATTTAAGGCATAAGATGAAGTTAAAATTTCTTCTTCCTCATATCCTACAGGCTGAGTGGAATATTGAAGAAATCCACATTAAAGATTTTATAAAAAAATTTGGATATTGGGCTTGGGAACAATCTATTCCTGCACTAAAAATAGATATCAATAGCAGCTCTAATATTATGGGAGAGGAGGAATCCTTTATCTTGCCCTTAGAAGAAGGAGATGAACAATGCATATTCTTTACCTCCTATAATAGGAAAGTTTTTTGGGTAGAGTATGGACGGAAAATGGACAATGAAATCTTTATCCCCTTTATAAGCTCTGACAGGATTAAGGATTGCCACTTCAAAGAGTGTCCTATTATGCCATTACCTAAAAACCTAGTGCATTCCAAAGCGCTAATGCAAATAAACCAATATGTTTTATAATAATAAATATACATAAAATAAAGAGAGGATCAATTCAATTGATCCTCTCTTTATTTTATAGTGGAAACCATCCCATAATCCTTCTATCTTCAGGTATCCCATATTTTTGTTTTTCCTTATTCAGCTCTCTTATATCTAAATGCCAATACCCTCTTATTCCCTGGTTATGCATCATTTTCTCTATGTATAACATCATAATCCCGCAATCCAATTCATGGTTGTTGTTTATAGATTCTTTTTCAATATAGGCGTCTTCTTTTAACATTGTAAGAATCAACCTATCATCTTCTAAAATAAACTTCCATGGTTGTCTATTTCCCCAAGAAGGTGCGTGTCTCACATAAAAAAACACTTCTTCTAACCCTCTTTGCTGCAATTCTTCAACACTCATAGGTTGATCCCATTGTTTAAAATACACAAGCTTTTCTATGGAACCACGATCAGAAACCGATGTATCTGTTCCAAATATATTGCTCTTAGGATACCCCAGTGCGGCCAGTGCAAGGATTTCTCCTTTTTCCTCTATCCCTATATTTTTCTTTAGATTTTCATTGGTATGAATAATATCCACCCAGCAGCTCCCAATTCCCTTGCGGGATGCCTCTAAAAGCATTTGTTCCATCATATAACCTGCATTTTTAAGATCATTTTCTCCCTCTTGAGATATTAGTACAATATAGTTTGGTGCTTTTATGGCCATACCATGGTAGCCTGCATTTCCCAATAGGTGTTGATAAACCCTTTCCCCATCCTCTACAAAGTGGAAAGATGCCATCACATCCTTGCACAGCCTATCTATGGTTTTTCCATACTCTAAGAGTTGTGAAATCATAGTAGTTTCCAACCCTTTTTCTTTAAATTCTCTTATGGATTTTCTTTCCTCTACTAACTTATGAAACGCCATAATCTTATCCCCTCCTCTATATTATTTTTACACTTTCTTAGTAATTTTAAACAATAATGCTTTAGCCTAGCAAGCTTCATGGTCTTTCCCCAAAGCAAGATCCACATTTCATTAACATTCCCTGTTAAATCATATTGCTTTGCATATATTCTTCTACTTTGCTGGCCAATATTTCTGCATCTCTTCCAGTAAAATATACTCCATCAAAAGTTAGATATCCTCTCTTTTTTCTACCACGCTATCAAATATTAATGATATTTATCTTGAAATTTGCTCTCTCTGGCCACTTTATAAAGTGGTTTTATAATAGTCCTCCATGACCCAAGGCGGCTATGTCTCCAGCTGTTAATTTCTCCCCCACTAATATTCTTGGGAAAGTATGATCTAAAGCAGTTCTATCATGGAATATTGCAGCTGCTGGAATGCCTAAAATAGCAATGTCTCCCAAATATGCCAGCATAAACATAGCTCCCGGAAATACTGGCGAACCATAACTAATTAAGTTGGCTCCTGCTCGTTGTACTCCCTCAGGGGTAACATCATCGGGATCTACTGACATTCCTCCACTAGTAAAAATCAGGTCTACACCAGAGGCTTTCAATTGTAGCACTGCCTCACAAATCTTATTAGAATCATCGGGTACAAAAACAACATCAATAATTTCCCCTGCATATTCCCTTACCTTTCTTCTGAATACTTCTTCAAATTTATCTTCTATTGTACCATGATAAACTTCATTGCCTGTAATAATACATCCTATTTTCAAATTTTGAAAAGGCCATATATTTAAAATATTTCCTTTGCTGGCTACAATATTTTCTACTTGATTAAGTTTTTTCTTATCAATAGTTAGGGGTGTTATTTTAGCTCCCGCTACAAGTGTATTTATATCTACCGCACTATTATTTATTTTGGTGGCCACAGTGATCTGGTCAATAGAATTAATATCCATTAAAGCATCTACATTGATCTTTAAAATACCTTTACTATCTGAGCGTATATTTACCTTTCCTTCCCTTGGGTCATCCAAGATAAGATGCTCTCCTATTATGGTCTCTGCTAACCTCTGGGCTCCTTCCATTTCATGAAGATGGCCTTCTGGAATCTCCAATGTATAAATATGTTCCTTGCCCATGCTTTTTAATAAAGGAATATCTTCTTCCCTTATGACATGCCCCTTTTTAAAAGCTGCTCCCTTAAATTCACCAGGTACAATACGGGTCATATCGTGAGGAATAATCATCCCTATTGCCTCTTCTACCCTTACTTTTTTCAAAATTATCACCTCTAATATTTATTCTTTATACAGCAATTTATAAAAAATTTTTTTCTTGTAAGATTACTTTAGTTTTTTGTATATCCCTCTTCATTTCCTCATTATAAGCTTTAATAAGGGTTTTCATCTGTTGATTTTCCATAGTAGATAATTGTATATCATCAATTGATCCAACAGGCAAAACATCAACAGTGGTTCCCGTAATAAAAGCTCCCAATAAATGTTCCAATTCAGATTTATTGATTAATTCTTCTTTGACCATAATTCCCAATTGTTCACAAAGTCTCATAACATGGGTTCTAGTTACACCTAACAGCACATTTTTACCAGGGGGAGTATATAGTCCATCTTCTTTAATAAAAAACACATTTGATCTACTTCCCTCAGCAATATTGCCCTCTTTATCTGTCAATAATGCCTCGTATGCCCCTTCTCTTTCTCGGGCTTTTTGTACCTGTTCTTTAAAAGATCCACCTAGGGTTTTAATATTGGGGGTTTCCCTTTCCCCATGAAAAAGTATGGTATGAACCCCCTCATTGTAGGCAGACTCTTGTGGGAATTCCCCTTTAATAAAATATGTTAAGAAATGGGGTTTTCCACTTTTACCTTTATCATAAACCAGTTTTACATTAATAGAGCGACAATTGTTCTTTTCTACTAATCTTGTAATTTCATATAATATTTCATCCTTGGATTTACTTAATTTTATTCCCAAGGCCTTTAGAGATTTATGCATCCTATCCATATGTTCTCCAAAAAATAAAGGTATACCTTCAACCACCTTCATCACTTCATAAACAGACTGAGGGCTTATTTCATCAAATATACTCATTTTTTCGGTAGAAACCAGTTCAGAATTCCAAATAAAATAATCCAAAACAGCTTCTTTTTTCACCTGCTTTGCCTCCTTTAATCGCCATATACTCTATTTAAATAACCCTTTACTAAAAATATTATATCTCTTTTTAGCCCATACTACCAATAAAAAACAATATTTATGATGAGACGGGTAACCTAAATGCACTTCGCCTAATGGACGAGTAAATGTAGATTCTATATAATAAACATTTTATTTTTCAAAAAAACCTTGACATTTGTTAATAACCCATATATTATATAAATAAGTAAACGATAATTATTATCAATTGATTACATTTTTCATTGTTTTGTATTGTGCTTATAGAATAAGTATTTTCTTCTTTATTCCTATCACCGAAAATATTAAGCAATAAGCACAACTACTCTCCTCCCGTAATCATTTGATAGTAGAGATGAAAGCATTCATTCATTTCACACAAAACCCCATAAATAAAAAAGAATGCCGGGATACTCTCCTCCCCCGGCATTTTTTTATTTGCCTATAGCTCTAATAAACATGCGAATAACATCCGCTCCACCAATCCAAGTACCAATTACACTCCCTAGATTGGCCAGCATAACTACGAGTAGTATTCTGGTCACTCTATTTTTCCAAAATCCTTTAAAGGAGAATATATCTTGTGCCAGGTTTTCAAAATCTTCTACATTAGGTCTTCTTAAATAGGCCTCGGTCAGCCCAGCAAACCATCCCGCTGCCAATAAAGGATTTAAAGAAGTTATTGGTGCCGCAATAAAGGCTGTTAGAATAGAAAAAACATGGCCAAAAGCTAAAGCAGCCCCAAGAGAAGACAATATTCCATTCCATAATATCCAGCTCACCAACTGATCCTTTCCTGTGGGTGCATCCATTGTGAAAGTAGAAATAATTAATGTAATAATCATTACAGGGATTATCCAGCCTACAATCTGTGTTGCCTTTGACTTTGGTGGTTTTGCGGATAAAACTTCTAAATCATGATGATTATTTATCTCTTTTTTAATTCCGGGGATATGAGCAGCACCTAAAACGGCAACAATTTTTTCTCCGGGTGCATCTTTGATTTTTTGCGCCAGGTATTGATCCCTTTCATCTACCAAATACTTTTTTAATCTAGGGAAACTGCTGGAAAGTTCATTTAACGCTGAATTCAACATATCCTCGGTTTTCATTTTTTCCAAATCTTCTTCACTAATTTCCTCATCACTAAAGATACTAAAGACAATGGAAAATAATAATTTAATCTTTCCCCATAGACCTACACCATTCCAAATACGGGAAAAAGTAATTTGAATATTTCTATCAGCTAACACTAGCTGGGCATCAATTTCTCGGGCAGACTCTATACCTTGTATCATTTCTTGACCGGGTTCAATCCCAAATTGATTCGCCATTTTCTTCTGATAAGTAGACATAATTAAATTCATTAATAATAAAGTCGCTCTTTTTTCTTTTATTATCTTAATGATATCCATGTTCTTCCACTTATTGCCCTCTGAAATAGATTTGTATCTCGCTTCATCTAATTCTATACAAACCGAATCAGGTTGTTCCTCTTGTATGATTTTCTTTACCTCTTCTGCGCTTTGTTTAGATACATGGGCTGTTCCTATTAGCATAATTTCTTTTCCATTTATATTCATGCGGTGAAGATTTTCTCCTGCCACACAATCACCTTACCTTTCCGGCTGTCATACTTTCTAAAGTACGGTCCATTTTTTAATCATAAACTTATTCTATATGACTTTTGAACAAAAATAAAGAAAAAGGCATAGCCATAATAATAATTTTATCCGTTGTGCTAGTTAAATTTCGATTTTCTCATGTTCCAAGGTCAAGAGTTTGTAAATTTGCCTTCAGCAGTATCAAAAACTCGCTACGCTCAAACACTTGATTTAAAACGCTTTCGGCTGCATTAACAAACTCTAAACCTCTGCACAAAGCAAACTCTCCATTTAACGAGCACAACGAGTTAATTTTTGTAAAAAATATAAAGTTAACCTACTGTTTTATTCTTCTTCTATAATATTTCCAATAATGAAAGACCATTGTAAATGGTCTTTCATTATTGGAAATATTATATTCTTATGCCTTTTCTCTCATAAAATTGTTGGTGGTATTCTTCAGCCCTATAAAAAGTTTCAGCGGGTATAATTTGGGTGACTATAGGATTTTTATATCTTCCACTTTCTTCAAGTTTTTTCTTAGAATCTAAGGCTTCTTTTTTTTGTTCTTCGTTGTGATAAAATATCACAGACCTATATTGCGTTCCCCTATCTGCTCCTTGGCTGTTTAGAGTAGTGGGATTATGATTATCCCAAAAAATATCCAACAATTTACCATAAGAGACTTCTTGTGGATTGTACTCTATCTGCACTACTTCAGCATGTCCAGTTTTATTACTGCAAACATCTTCATAGGTAGGATCTTCCAAACTTCCTCCTTCATACCCAACTTGGGTCCCTACTACTCCTGGCACTTTTCTAAAAAGTGCCTCACTTCCCCAGAATCATCCTGCCCCAAAGGTTGCCAATCGCACGAATATCCCTCCTTATTTACTTTATTTCTGTTATTTTATACCCTACTATTGGATTATTCCCATTTATGGCTTATCCTACACGAATATCTTCGATTACCATCTGAGGAGTAATCTTGCCATTGTATTCATTAATTTCTACACAAAAAGCTGCATCTAAAATATTGGGCATACCCAAATGTTGATATCTTGAGGCTAAAGAAAATCCTATCCCGCTCAAAAAAATTTCGTCTTTTTTCCCACTAAATTTTAAATGGGTTTTGTCACTACCACAAGCTTTCGTCCAACTACTATTTACTTGAATATCTCTAAGAATAAAAAGGGGTTTTGGATTGCCCATTCCATAGGGTTCCAGTTTTGAGATTTCTTTTACCAATTCTACATTTAACTCCTGGGCCTGCATCTCGGTAATAATATCCACCTTAGGGACAAAGACGTCAGGGGCTTTCTCTTTAATAGCCCTAGCACGATCATTTAATCTCTTTCTTAATTCCTCTAATTTATCCTCTTCTATAGAAAAACCGCAGGCCATTTCATGCCCACCAAATCCAATAAATAAATCCGACACCTTTTTCATTTCCTCATATATATTTATCCCTCTTATACTTCTTCCACTACCTTTTAAATAACCCTCTTCTCCTTTTGTAACCACCAAGGTAGGTTTGTAGAACAACTCCTTTATTTTCCCTGCAATAATACCAATGACTCCTTCAGAAACCTTGTCCACCCTCAATACCAGAAAATCAGAATCTAGATATTTTTGCTCTACCATTTCCTTACAAATCTTCTCTCCCTCATTTTGTATTCTTTGTCTCTCGCTATTTAATCCATGGAGCTTAATGGCTATTTCTTGAGCCTTCACCTTGTTTTTTTCTAAAAGCAGTTGGACACCTAATTTAGCATCCTCTAGGCGTCCAGCTGCATTAAAACATGGTCCTATGGTAAAGCCAATCCTGCCTGCATTAATTTCCTTATTTTTAAGGCCTGCTATCTCTCTTAATACAGATAACCCTAATCTTTTATTTGAATTGATTATCTTTAAACCATACTTTACCATGGTTCTATTTTCATCTATTAAAGGAACTAGATCAGATATGGTAGCAAGGGTAACTAAATCTAAGGCATGGGACAGTACATTTTTAGGTAAACTTAATGCCCGTTGGAGGGCCTGTGCTAACTTGAAGGCAACTCCACAGCCACATAACTCTTTAAAGGGATAGCTATCCCCCTCCTGTTTTACGTTTACTAAAATGCAGGAGGGCAATTTCTCCGGCGGATTATGGTGATCCGTCACAATAATATCCAACCCTATTTCTTGGGCATATTTTATCTCCTCATAGCAACTTACACCATTATCTACTGTAATAACAAGTTCTCCTTGCATTTCTTCTTTTATATACAAAAGAGCCTCTTTATTTAACCCATAGCCTTCAGAAAATCTATTGGGTATATAATAGTCTATCTTGTCTGTAAAAGTATTAAAAAATTCAACCAAAAGTGCTGTGGAGGTTACTCCATCTACATCATAATCCCCAAATATAATTACTTTGCTTTTCTTATCTAAGTGTTCTATAATTTTTTCTACTGCTTTATCCATGTTTTTTATGGATAAGGGATTATAAGTTTTTTGAGGCTTGTCACTTAAAAATTCTTTTCTTTCCTCGGGGTCGCTAATCCCCTTTGCAACCAAAATATTCTCCACTAGTGATTGACCTTTTTCCCTACTCCCAATAATATTCCATATTTTATCCATTGTCTTCCCCCGCTTTTTACAACCTATTTATAACTGATATGATCACATAAGAGGACAAATAAAGTCACAAGTCCTCTTCTTACTTTAGTCTACCAACCTCCACTGGCACCTCCGCCACCAGAGGAACCACCTCCGCCACGATTTCCGCCTTGGCCTCTACCTCCTCCAAATCCACCTCTTGATGCACCACGAAAAAGAGAGAAAGTGATCATGCCACCGAAAAAAGTAAAATCTATAAAGATAAAGACCAAAATGACTATAGCAATAATTATTTTTTGAATTATCCCTAGTCCCTGTCTTGCCTCTTGGGGTTCCTGCTGTTCTTCAATATAGGGAGATTCCTGAGGGGTAATATCTACTTGATACTCTTCTTGCACTAAATTTATAATCCCTTGAAAACCCTGGAGAATTCCTTGACTATATTGTTGTTGTTGAAAGTTTGGAAGGATATATCTATCCCTGATTTCTCCCGCTCTTCCATCAGGAATAGCCCCCTCCAAACCATAGCCTACCTCAATCCTAACCATTCTTTCCTCTAAGGCCACTAATAACAATACTCCATTATTTTTTTGGGCATCACCAATACCCCAATGGCGATATAATTGATTACTATATTCATCTAAATTCTCTCCTTCAAGAGAATTTATTACAGCCACCACAACCTGTGCCCCTGTCTGTCTAAAAAGTTCTTCATTTGTTTGAACAATATACTGGGCCACCTGGCCATCAATAATATTGGCCTCATCATATACATAAAATTCTTGGGTAGGTGATGGGAGATTTGCTAATGCCTGGGTTTGACTAAAGGGAATGAAGACAAATACCAATAATAAACTAAAGAGAATAGGTAAGAGTATCCTTTTTACTCTTTGTGTTTTCATCCTTTCCCTCCTATTGGAAATTTACTTCTGGAACTTCTTTGTCTTGCTCTGCTATCTCAAAATATTCTCTTCTTTCAAAGCCTAGCATACCCGCAAAAATATTTGTTGGGAATCTCCTTATCTTACTATTAAATACCCTTGCAGACTCATTATAATCCCTTCTAGCCACAGTAATTCTATTTTCTGTACCTGCCAATTCATCCTGTAGACGAATAAAGTTTTCATTGGATTTTAATTCTGGATATCGCTCTACCACTACATTTAATCTGCTTAAAGCTCCAGTTAGTTCTGCATTGGCTTGGGCCGCTTGCTCTGGTGTTGCAGCTGTTTCTAAACGACTTCTAGCTTCTGTTACTCCTATTAAAACATCCTGTTCTTGGGCAGCAAATCCTTTTACAGTATTGACTAAGTTGGGAATTAAATCTGCCCGTCTTTTTAATTGGTTTTCGACTTGAGCCCACTGGGAAGTCACTGTTTCATCTAATTGTGCTAATGAATTATAACTCCCCACTGCCATCATAACTGGTATTAGCACAATGACCAGAATTATTAGTACTACGATTAAAGATTTTTTCATTTTTGACCTCTCCTTTTTATCATAAATCATCATTATTTACTCTTTTATTACTTTTCCCCATTTCTTTAAAATAAACTTTGGTAAAGGATAAGTAATTAAAGTCATTATATTATAAAATACGCAAAAACAAAATTTTTATTTCCTGATCTTTCTATTTTCTATTTAAATATGATGTTAACAAATAGGATATCATAACAATAAGTTTTTGAAAAATTTTTTAAAGTACCCAAAAGAGTACTGGAAATTTCTATAGATAAAAACTTGTTATAGAAAAATATTATGATATAATTACCATGTTAGTTGTATCCTCCCTTATTATGTATAAATAAAAAGGGTAAATTCATACTATAGATAAATATGGAGGTGGAATATATGCAAATTACTAAAGATATGAACATTGTAGAAGTTGTAAATAGCTATCCACGAACTGCAGAAGTATTTCAAGAATTTGGCATGCATTGTTTTGGTTGAATGGCGGCTCGTTTCGAGAATATAGAGCAGGGTGCTCTAGCTCATGGAATAAATGTAGATGAATTAATAGAAGAATTAAATAAAGTAGTAGAATAAGATTAGCCAGATAATAAATAGGGGGCGATACTTAAAAGTATTGCCCCCTATTTATTTTATCCCAGCAATAGATGCTTTCTTATTGTTTTAAAACATTTCTCTATCTATCGACATTCTCTTATCCTTACCACAGATATCACATTGAAAAAGATGCACGCAATAATTAGGATCTGCATTATCTAATCTCTGGGTAATGTTTTTATCCAAATATGCACTATAATCGTCATAAAAGTTTTCTATTGGCCCCTTATCGGTCATTTGACCGTGACAGTTTGGACAAGGGTTAGCCAAATTTTTCAATCCATTGCAAAGAGGACATATCATCTCCATAACTCTCTTCCCTTCTTTAATTTTTACTTGCTTGCTATATCTTCCAATCCTTACAGCTTGTTTGATTTCATTCTATAGCCTTGACACAGCAAGTACAAGTTATTCCATTTTTCTAAGAAATTGCCCCTTTATCTCCTGAGAATCTCCTTTAATTTATATTACCCTAGAAAAAAGCATATATTTATCTTGCGGATTTTTATTTTATTCTGTTGACAAAAACAATTATTGTGCCTATAATAAAATCAAAAATATGAATATATGTTCATATATTAAAACGAGGTGTATATAATGACTAAGAACATTGAGGTCTGTGGTCTTACAGTGGTACATGAAGATATGGTAAAAAAGATTAAAAGTGTATTGCCCAAGGAAGAATGCCTCTATGATTTGGCCGAATTCTTTAAAATTTTTGGAGATTCAACTCGCATTAAAATTATCTTTTCTCTATATAACTCTGAAATGTGTGTTTGCGATTTAGCTGAGGTCATAGGCGTTAGCCAATCGGGTATTTCCCATCAGCTAAGATTGCTAAAACAAATGAAAGTGGTTAAATATCGAAAGGAAGGTCGAGTTGTTTATTATTCTTTAGATGATGATCATATCTATGAAATTCTCAAAGCTGGTTTTGCTCATATTTGTCATATATAGGGGGGAATTAAAATGAGTAGTCAACAGTTATTACTAAAAGGCCTAAATTGTGTTAATTGTGCCTCAAAGATTGAAGAAAACGTGAATAAGATTGATGGAGTAAAAAAAGCCAATATAAATTTCGTCGCAAAAACCCTAAATCTAGAATTAAGGGATGGTAAAAATACAGACGCTGTTTTCAATGAAGTAAAAAGTATTGTAAAAAAATTTGAACCCAGTGTAGAGGTAACAAATAAGAAATCATCTGAAGGGGACCACTCCCATCATCATCATGGTGGTGCATTAAATAAAAATAAATTATTATTATTAGGACTAGGTGTTTTCCTATTTGCCCTAGCTTTGATTTTCCCCTTTGACTTTTGGATTGCCCTACCACTCTTTGTCCTTAGCTATCTTTTAATAGGTGGAGAAGTTCTACTAAGGGCCATAAAAAACATATCCAGAGGTCAAGTTTTTGACGAAAATTTCCTTATGAGTATTGCTACTATAGGTGCTTTCGCCATTGGGCAATTCTCCGAAGGCATCTCGGTTATGCTTTTTTATCAAATAGGCGAGCTTTTTCAAGATTTAGCTGTAGGTCGTTCTCGAAAATCAATTAAGGATCTTATGGATATCAGACCCGATCATGCAAACTTAAAAGTCAATGATGAGATCATTAAGGTAGCTCCTGAAAATATTTATGTAGGAGACTATATCCTAGTGAAACCAGGGGAGAAAGTCCCCCTTGATGGGGTAGTTTCCCATGGTCAATCTATGGTAGATACATCTGCTTTAACCGGAGAGTCAGTACCTAGGAAGATCCAACCTGGCGAAGAGGTACTGGGTGGCTTCATTAATAAAAATGGTGTACTCACGATAAAGGTCACCAAAACCTTTGGGGAGTCCACTGTTTCCAAGGTATTGGATCTAATCGAAAATGCTGGTCATAATAAAGCTAAAACTGAACAATTTATGACTAAATTTTCAAGATACTATACGCCCATAGTTGTTTATGCTGCTTTGGCATTAGCCATCATCCCCCCCTTATTATTGCCCGGAGCGACTTTTCATCAATGGGTTTACCGTTCCTTGGTATTTTTAGTTATTTCTTGCCCCTGTGCCCTGGTAATTTCTATTCCCCTAGGTTTTTTCGGTGGAATAGGTGGGGCCTCCAAGAGAGGAATTTTAGTTAAAGGTGGAAATTATTTAGAAGCTCTAAATAATGTAGATACAGTAGTTATGGATAAAACTGGCACCTTAACTAAAGGAGTCTTTAATGTTATACAAATACAGACAAAGGGAAATATAGATGATGAGGATTTATTAAAATATGCTGCCTATGCAGAAGTACATTCTACTCATCCCATAGCTATTTCTATTGTAAAAAAATATAATCAAGAAATTGACAAAGGTGAAATTACAGATTATAAGGAAATTGCAGGTCAGGGCATTAAAGCTATTGTAATGGGTAAAAAGGTCCTTATAGGCAATGCTAGGCTAATGACCATGGAAGATGTTGAAGACTTTGAAGATACAGCGAAAGTGGAAACTATTGTGCATATTGCCCTTGAAGGAAAATATATTGGCTATATTCTAATTGCTGATGAAATAAAAGAAGATGCAAAAGAAACCATAAAGTCCCTCAAGGAATTAGGGGTAAGGAAAACGGTTATGCTTACTGGGGATAAGGAAGCCATTGGGAAAAAAATTGCCAAAGAAATAGACTTAGACGTAGTTTACACCGATTTACTCCCCAATGAAAAAGTAGAAAAAATGGAAGACCTTGAGAAGAAAAAACAAAGTAAAGGACATTTAATATTTGTAGGTGATGGCATCAATGATGCTCCTGTACTAGCCAGAGCAGATATTGGGGTGGCCATGGGTGGTCTTGGATCAGATGCTGCTATTGAAGCAGCTGACATTGTCCTAATGACCGATGAGCCTTCTAAGCTGATAAGTGCTATTAAAATTGCGAAAAAAACCCGTAAAATTGTTTTTCAAAATATTATCTTTGCCCTAGGTATAAAAACCATTGTTTTGCTGCTGGGTGCATTCGGAGTAGCAACTATGTGGGAGGCAGTCTTTGCTGATGTAGGCGTTTCTCTAATCGCTATATTAAATTCATTAAGGGCATTGAGGGTTAATTCTATTTAACCCTCTTTTTCCCTTATAGATTAATCTAAAACTTTTAGTAAAATAGAATTAATAATACTCATAATGAGTGAACCTATAATGGCCGTGCCTAGTCCTGCTACATATATAGAGGATGACAGGGCACCAGCCAATAAAAGCACAATACCATTAATAACAAACATAAATAATCCTAAAGTAATAATGGTAATAGGTAAGGTGAAAAATACAATAATGGGTTTAATCAATAAGTTAATAAATCCTAAAATCCCTGCCGCCCATAGGGCACCGGTAAATCCTGTTATGGAAATGCCCTCCATTAAATACGAAACAATATATAGTGATACAGCTCCTACCAGCCATTTAGCTAAAATAGAAGACCCTCTTTTTTTTCTAGCCATGCTATTTCTCCCCTTTCCTTTTATTATTCTATTCATAACCATTTTTTTTCGTTCATAAACCTTTATAAGAGAATTTATCTTTTTATTTCATTGATTTTACATATCTTTTATGTTATATTGATTAAAGTAAAAAATGAAACAATTGCTTAAAGGGTTGGGATATCGCTGATCTAACTAGCCTTTCAGGTTGGGTTATCGGTTGTACTAACCTTCCCCCGTGGTGATTGTAAATTATTAAAAAGGGGGAAAGTGCAATGGACACTTATTCAAGACATTGTATTTTAGAATTATGGGATTGCGATGCTAACTTTTTGGATGACAGATTACTTATTGAAAAAGCTATGGTGAATGCCGCTCTAGAGGCTGGAGCAGAGGTTAGAGAGGTGGCCTTCCACAAGTTTGCTCCCCAAGGAGTATCAGGGGTAGTTATTATTTCAGAATCTCACTTAACCATTCATACCTTTCCAGAACAGGGCTATGCAAGTATTGATGTCTTTACCTGTGGTGAACGAATTAATCCAAAAACAGCAGCTTATTTAATTGCAGAAAAATTAGGTTCCAATAAAATTTATGAAATGAATATAGAGCGCGGTACAGGAGAAATGAAACTAGTCGATCAGTTCAAGGATACTTTTAGAACGGCTTAAAAATATTTAGCCCCTATCTTAGAATAAGATAGGGGCTAAATATTTTTTGAATTTAAAAAAGAGATGGATCCCATCTCTTTTTTGGTTTTTTGAAAAATTATGCAACAGTATTGCCAGTGTTTACATTTTTATTGTTTTTAGCTAATTTATCTACAATCATAGCAATGGCCCCATCACCAGTGATATTACATGCTGTTCCAAAGCTATCTTGTGTTAGATAAAGTCCAATCATCAATGCGCATTGTGCTTCTGTAAAGCCTAACATCGTTGTTAATAACCCTAAGGCAGCCATAACTGCTCCCCTGGCACTCCAGGAGCAGCAACCATGGTAACTCCTAGCATTAGGATGAAAGGAAACATAGAACCTAAAGTTGGTGTGATTCCTGAAATCAGCATAACTGCCATTGCGCACATAGTTAAAGTAATTGTGCTTCCAGATAAGTGAATGGTCGCACATAATGGCACAGCAAAATCCGCTACTCCATCAGTTACCCCATTTTTCTTAGTACTTTCCAAAGTAACAGGTATTGTCGCTGCAGAAGATTGAGTTCCAATAGCTGTTAAATAGGCTGGGATCATATTTTTTAAGGATTTTAATGGATTTTTTCCTGAAATACTTCCAGCTGTAAAGAATTGAATCAATATATATATGATGTGTAGTGCAATAACGATAGCAAAAACCTGTCCAAATACTACCATTGTACTAGCTACTTCACCAGCATAGGTCATATTTGCAAATATACCCCCAATATGAATTGGTAATAGTGGAATAATAACCGTTCCAATAACTTTTTCTACAATTTGTTGGAAATCTTTCATTACTCCAAGCATGGATTTATTATTAATCGAAGCCATTCCTAGACCTAAAACGAAAGCAGTGATAAGGGCTGTCATAACTCCCATCATTGGCGGAATTTCTATTTCAAAAAATGCTGCTAATAATGCATGTTCTGGGTTTGAAGCTGTTCCTCCTCCTGAAACAATTCCAGGCAATAATGCAGAACCTACGAAGAATGAAATTGTACCAGCAATAATAGTGGATACATAAGCTAGTCCTGTTGTAATACCTAGAAGTTTTCCAGCTCCCTTTCCTAGATCTGCGATACCTGGAGCCACAAATCCAATAATAATAAATGGAATGATATAATTTAAGAAGTTACCAAAGATGCCGTTAAATGTTGCAAGTAATCTTACTGGCCATTCTGCCCCTGCTACCATGGAGACATAACCAATTAGAATACCCAGTACAAGACCTAAAATCAGTCTTGGAAGTAAACCTAATTTTTTCATTGTTTTTCCTCCTCTTTTTCTTTTTGCAAACGGTTACTTTTGCAAATCTATTTTTACAACCATTATTATAATACCATAATATCCAAAAAAGAACATAGAAAACCTAAATAATCTAATGTTAAAAATTTTCTGTATATTCACAATCTTGTAAATATTCCTTATTGTAGGATCTATTTGAAGTCATCAGAAAGCAATAAGGTCTCCCTACTGAAATAGAAAAGTTTGGTCTGTGGGAGGCATAAGCAACTTTCCTATTTCAGAATAAGACTTTATAAGACTTTTCCCTCTTACATTCTATAAATTAACCCAATCATATAAAGACTTTTGATTGATCTCTCTAGGTTCTTTGGGAAAATGGAACATTAAAATCAATTCTTCAGTTGGTAATAGGCCTTTTTTTATCTTAAGCAATTGTAGAATCTCTCTATCAAACAATTCAAAGTGAACATTTTTATAGATTTCTTTAGGGGTATTATTGATATACTCTGGTAAATACTTTTCTATATTCTTCCCATGTTTTAAGAACTCAAAACTTTTTTCTTTTTTATTCTCAATAATATTTTCTATAAAAAACTCTGGTAAAGGCCCCTTATGAGTTAATAGATAATCAAACTTCAGCAATTCATGAATAATGGAAAAATCTCCAAAGATACTTTTGCAATAATCTAAAAGAATTTTGTATAGATACTTCTGACTATGGAATTGCCGATATAAATCTTTTTCCTCCCAGTATATTGCAAAGTCTTCAAAAAAATCAAAAGGGGATTGATAATGATGCTGTATTAAATAATCTATTGTATAATCAAAAATATGAGCATTACTATATTTCTCTACTAGATCCTCTATTGCCTTTAATTTTAGGATTTCTTCATAGGATATATGATCATTCAATAACACTTCATAGGGGGGATAGGGAGTATATTGGTATCCATATTTCTCATTATCTACCTCAATTCCCGAGCCCTTTAATATTTTTAAGAACCCCAACTGTAGCATATCAGGTTTTAACGCATAGACATCATTAAAGGATTTTTTAAAACATTCATAACTTTCATAGGGCAATCCAGCTATTAAATCCAAGTGTTGATGAATATTTTTATAGGAATGAATACGGTTTACCACATATTCAATCTTTGAAAGGTCATTCTTGCGTCGAATGGCTTCCAATGTAGGAGCATAAGTGGATTGTATCCCTATTTCCAGTTGAAATAAACCCACTGGTGCTTCTTTAAATATGTCTAGCATTTCCTGGTCTATTAAATCCGCCGCTACCTCAAAATGAAAATTCGTGTCCCCTCCCTGGGCAATCAGATACCTAAGTAATTCTTTGGTGCGCTTTTTATCACAATTAAAGGTTCGATCTACAAATTTTACCTGTTTTACCTTTGCATTTATAAAGGTCTTCAATTCCTCTTTTACCCTGCTCAAAGAAAAAAAACTGACTCCCCCAGTGGTAGAAGATAAACAGTATTGGCAATGAAAAGGACATCCTCTACTACTTTCATAGTATATAATTTTATTTTCATAATCAGATAAATCTTCGGGATAGGGAAAGGGAACACTATCTAATTCCTTTAAAGGAGCTCTATCCTTGTTTTCTATAATTTTATCTTGCTGACGATAAATAATCCCCTCAATTTCATGCAGATTTTCCCCGCCAAACTTTATTTCTTCTAACAATTCATAAAAACTAATTTCCCCTTCTCCCTTGACGATATAATCAATTTCCTTTGCTCTATTCATCCAACGAGTACCATAAAAGGTAACCTCTGGTCCTCCTAGTACTATTTTGATACCAGGTTGAATCTTTTTTATCATTCTGACAATTTTCATGCTTTCTTCTATATTCCAAATATAGCAGGAAAATGCCAAAATATTGGCTCTTTTTTTGTAGATTTCTCCTAAGATACTTTGTAGGTTATCATTAATAGTAAACTCACTTATTTCTATATCTATATCTTCTCTATTCCTACAATAGGATTCTAAATATCTGATTGCCAGGTTGGTGTGAATATATTTAGCATTTAGACTAATTAACAATACTTTCATCTTTTCCCCTTCCTTCTTATTGTTATAAGAAAGCGGCCAAAGCCGCACTTATCGTTTCAAAAAATTTGGCCTCTTTGGAGCCTCCTATGTCATAACGAAAAGGAGCAGCAAAGCTGCTCCCTATAAAATTCTAGGTATAATGGGCTGTATTTATACGTTAAATCGAAATAGAACTACATCCCCATCTTTCATTACATAATCTTTACCTTCAAGTCGGGTCAGTCCCTTCTCTTTTGCTGCACTTGGTGATCCCGCCTTTTTTAGGTCTTCAAAGGATGTAATTTCTGCTCTGATAAATCCCTTTTCAAAATCAGTATGAATCTTCCCTGCAGCTTGAGGAGCTTTTGTTCCTTCTGTAATGGTCCAAGCTCTGGTTTCCTGTGGCCCTGTTGTAAGATAAGTGATTAAGCCTAGCAATTTGTATCCTGCCTGAATGACTCGATCCAATCCAGATTGTTGTAAGCCCAATTCTTCTAAAAACATTTGTTTTTCATCATCTTCCAATTGAGCAATTTCCTCTTCTATCTTTGCACACACAAGAATAACTTCAGCATCATCATCCTTTACGTGTTCCTTAAGTTCTTTGACCATTTGATTTTCTTCGCCTACTAAATCTTCTTCTGATACATTGGCAATATATAATGTAGGTTTAGCAGTTAATAACTGCAATAACTTTACAAACTCCCATTCTTCCTCAGTAAAATCTTTTTCATGAATTAATCTATTGGATTCTAAAATCCCTTTAACCTTTTCAATAATTTCTAATTCCCTTTGCACCATTTTGTCTCCAGACTTTGCAACCTTTTTGCTTCTCTCTATTCTTCTTTCTAGCAACTCCAAGTCTGCAAAAATCAATTCAAGATTTATGGTCTCCATATCCCTTATAGGACCTACACTACCCTCAACATGAACAATATTTCCATCTTCAAAACATCTCACTACGTGAGCTATAGCATCTACTTCCCTTATATGAGACAAAAATTTATTCCCTAGACCTTCCCCTTTGCTTGCTCCTCTAACTAATCCCGCAATATCCACAAACTCTATGGCAGTAGCAATAACTTTCTGAGAGTTATTCATCACTCTTAACTCTTCCAATCTATCATCGGGTACTGTGACAACCCCTACATTTGGGTCTATCGTGCAAAATGGATAATTAGCAGATTCTGCTCCTGCTTTTGTAATGGCATTAAATAATGTACTTTTACCCACATTGGGTAATCCTACAATTCCTATTTTCATTTGTTCACCCTCGCTTCTTTCTTACAAAAATCTATGACTATTAAAGCACAAGCTTTATTATATACTAAACTTGTATTTCCTACAACCAACGTCAAATATGGACTTCCTTTTATTTTTTTAAAATCTATGGGTATATTTTCCTTTCTAAACATATTTATATAATGAAGGAATAAGAAAGGAGAAAATTTTATGCAATATTACAGTATCCCATTTTATTATTATCAAGTTCTTTATGAATTGAGATTTTGGGTATCTCTTTCTAGGGAGCATCCTTTATTTTTACAAAAAATGGCAAGGTGTCATAATATAATTATCAAAAAAGATATAAAAACCTCCTTACATCAACATTTTACTGCCTTTAAAAATCTCTATAAAGAGTTGAATTCTCTTCTTTCCCCCAGAGAGAATTACAGCATTCCCCCTATCCATCAGGATGCTTATTTTTATCAATTAACCCTACTATTAAAAGAGGTTTCCCAAGCAGATGTAAGATTTATTCATACCTTACAAGAGCTAGAATCCTTGACTGGGAGTGATTCTAGTTGGATCGTATTGATCAATCATATTGCCCTAGAACAAAGGCAATTGCTACAAATTTGTTCCAAGCATTCAATTCAGTTAAAATCCATGGGCTACTAATCATTATTTATTCTTTGAAAAGCTACCCTTTTAAAAAGCTCTAAATCTTAGAGCTTTTTTGCTTTTATCCTTCGTGGATCCTTTACATGGAACACTAAAATATATAACCCAATCATCATTAATACTATTGATACAGCCATTAAAGATCTATAGCTAAAATAATCCAATATTATCCCTCCTAGCAAAGGTGTTAGAGACATTAAAGGAGCAATCAAGGTGTTGGTCAATCCAAGATATGTAGGCCTTTCATCCTCACTACAAAATTCTATTACCATATTCATTTCAGACACATCTCTGGAACTTATAGCCGCACCATTGAGGAAAAATACAAGATATAATAAATAAATAGTATCTGCAATTAAAATCATAAAGGCTGAAGAAATAAATAATACTGTAGAGATTACCAATATTGCCTTATGCCCACTTTTGTCACTGATGTAGCCCCAGACAACACTAAATATTGACTGGGTTGCCAATAAAATTCCTGTAATAACCCCTATGGTTTCAGGTCCTATATTTAGTTGTTCCTTCCCATAGATAATATAAAAGGCATTGGCCATATTAAAAAATACGATGAAGGCTGCTGAAACAATATAGCGAGTGAAATTCTTATCCCCTTTTAATATGACAGGCAATCTCTTTAAATATTCTAGCATGGTGATATCTTTTGCATTTCGGGGTTTTCCTACCTCTTTCATACTAATCAAGAATAAATAAGAAACGGATGACATTACCCCTGCTATTAAAAATGCTAAGGTATAATTCATAGGAAATAAAAACCTTCTAAAGAGCCATGCTACGGCAAAGGATCCTATAAATTGCATTCCTCCTCCGATAAATTTTCGCAGTCCAAAAAATCTCCCCCTTAAATTAACGGGGATTACCTTGGCAATTAAATCTAACCATCCTGGGCTAAACATCCCACTTGTCACTGTATAGAAACCATACAATAAATAAAATGCAGCCAAAGTAAAGGTAGGATTTTGTTTTCCATAAGAATAAGTAATAAAGGCCATGATAAACCAAGGTACTCTTTGTAAAAAACCAAAAATACTAACATATTTCTTATTGTGGGAGGTGCCTTCCAAAATCTTTGCTCCAAACATTTGGGGGAGATATTTACCTAAAAGAGAAATCGAGGTAAGCATACCAATAATCACCCGTGAATCAGTAAATTCACTGGCAAAATAAGTTAGTATGGTGGGTAAAGCCACAAATCCCATCCCTCCAATGATAAAGATACCATCCATATAGCTGCAAAACCAATTTCTCTTTAAATGTCTCTGTACTTGTTTTTCTATTTCTTTTTCATCATATTCTTTCAATGTAACTCATCCTTTATCTTCTTACTTTTTATTTTTACTTCTTTACTATACCTACATCTTTAAAGGCTAATCTTGCTTTTCTAAAGCTTCTCTAGGTATAATCCTATCTTATAGATGCTTATAATTATACAATAAAATAAAGTCCAATATTGGACTTTATTTTATTGTATAATTATAATTTATTATTTTTTTAGTAATTCTTGTACTTTTTTACTTTGTTTTACCGCATTTAATATTCTTTCCTTGGTCAATGGCATGGTTTCTACTCTAACTTCTAAAGCATCAAATACCGCATTGGCAACTGATGGAGCACAGGCAACCATAGCAGGCTCTGCTACTCCTCTAGCACCAAAAGGTCCAGTTGGTTCTTCTATTTCAACCATTGTAATTTTCATTTCTGGAATATCAAAAGCTGTAGGAATTTTATAATCTACATAGCTTGGATTTTTAACCACTCCATGATCCAATACCATTTCTTCCCAAAGTATAGATCCTATACCTTGAACAATTCCTCCCTCTATTTGAGCTTCACAAAGTTGAGGGTTAATAACTTTACCCACATTAAAAGCAGCAGCTGTAGCAGGTACAGTGATATGTCCAGTTTCAACATCGATTTCTACTTCACTTACTTGAGCTCCATAGGTCCAGAATGCTGTTGGCTTTTCTCCTTGGCCAGTTTCAGGATCAGTATCCTTAACTTCTGGTGGAATGAAAGCTCCACGTCCAATAATTGGTCCATGAATACCAGATCCATCTGGCATAGTCAAGCCCATAGATAATTGGTCAAAAGGCATTTTCTTGCTTGAATCTGTTTTTGATACTACTGCTCCATCTTTTAATTCGAGTTCCTCAGGAGATACTCCTAATCCTTCAGCTGCTAATTCAATAAATTGATTTTTCGCATCTTCAGCTGCTCTATATACTGCATTACCAGCACAATATGTGATACGACTAGCAACGGTTTGCCATTCATAAGGTGTATTCTCGGTGTCCCCAGTAGTCATTAAGATTCTTTCTGGTGGCAATTGAAGTACTTCAGAAGCGATTTGCACTAGGGCAGTATCTGAACCCTGTCCTATATCCATTGCGGTTACTGATAAATGGGCAGTACCATCTTCATTAAATCGGATAATGGAGGAAGAAGGTACGTTGTTAGGCATAGAAGGTGCTTTAAAGGCAAGGGAAATTCCTTTTCCTCTAATTTTACCATCTTTAATCTCTAAGCTTACCTTTTGGTCCCAATTCATATCCTTTGTTACCGCATCAATACAGTCTACCAAACCAACATTGTGAACTTCTTGTCCAGTTACGTTATGGCCACCATCTTTTAGACAGTTTAGTTTTCTAAACTCAGCAGGATCCATTCCCATCTCTGCAGCAATAGCATCCATGTTTTGTTCGATACAGAAATGGATTTCTGACATACCAAATCCTCTATAAGGTCCGCCTACTGGATGGTTAGTATATACACATATAGAATCTGCCTTTACATTAGGAACATCATAAGGCCCTACTGATGAATAACCACCAGAACGAGCAATATTTACGCCATACTCTGTATAAGCTCCTCCATCCCAATAGTACACAATTTCTTGGGCAACAATTTTACCTTCTTTGTTTACACCCGTTTTCATTTTCCCTAGTAATCCTTGACGTACGAAACTTGCAATAAATTCTTCTTCTCTTGTATAGGTCATTTTTACTGGTCTTCCTAGACATCTTTGGGCCAAAGGAATAACAATTCCTTCCAATGTAGTACCAGCTTTTCCACCAAATCCTCCACCTACTTGTGGGGATACAACTCTTACTTTGTGAAGAGGTAAGTGCAACGCTGCAGCAAGAGCTTTTCTAACTGCATAGGGTGATTGACAACCTGCCCAAACATTGATTTTACCATCGGGTTCTGCTTGTGCAATAGTACAGTGAGTTTCAATAGGAGAGTGTTGAATTTGAGGCACATAGTACTCATTTTCAAAAACAAAATCTGCCTCAGCGAAGCCTTTATCAATATCTCCTTTTCTAATTTTATAATGGTTAGCAATATTGGTTCCAGCTTCAGGGAAGAAAATGGATCCATGTTTATAGTCGCCTAACTCCTCATGCACTAATGAGGCATCTGGAGCTATAGCATCTTTAATACTAAAAACACCAGGTAATTCTTCATACTCTACTTCGATTAAATCACAAGCTTCTTCCGCAATTGCTTCGGTTTCAGCTGCTACTGCTGCCACAGCTTCCCCTACGTATCTTACCTTGTCTACAGCAAGGAAAGTTTTATCTTCAAGGTATAAGCCTACTTTTGTTTTAACGTCTTGCCCAGTAATTATTGCTTTTACTCCTGACAATGCCTCTGCTTTGCTAGTATCTATGCTTACAATTCTAGCATGAGCAAGGGGACTTCTTTTTGCCTTAGCATATAGCATTTTAGACATTTTAATATCATCTGCATATTTCGTATAGCCAGTAGCTTTTCTTACACCGTCAACTCTTTTTACACTTTGACCAACAAAATTCATTTACGCTTCCCCCTGTTCCTTATTATTTTCAGCTACATCCATAATAGCATCTATTATCTTTTTATAGCCTGTACAACGACAAAGGTTACCACTGATGGCTCTTTTTACCTCTTCTCTCGTAGGATGAGGATTGTTTTTCAATAAAGCTTTAGCAGATAAAATCATACCAGGAGTACAAAATCCGCATTGTAGAGCTGCATGTTCAATAAAAGCATCTTGTAGTGGATCTAAATTATATCCATCTGATACCCCTTCTATGGTAGTAATTTCTTTGCCATCCGCTTCTACGGCTAGCATTAAACAGGCATTAGTAGCTTTTCCATCTACAAGAATGGTACAAGCTCCACATTCTCCTGCTCCACAACCTTCCTTTGTACCCGTTAAATCTAAATCTTCTCTTATATATTTTAGCAAGGTCTTATTAGGCTCAACTTGCTTAGTCAGTTTTTCACCGTTTATTGTAAAGGTAATTTCAAACATTTCTTTCCCTCCTAAGCTTCAATTAATTTTTTTATCGCTCTTCTAGTCATTACTTCTACCATTTCAGAACGATATTCTTTAGATGCACGAATATCTGTAATAGGTGTAGCCGTCTCTCTTGCTACCTTGGCAGCTTGTTCTATCCTATCCTCTGTTACTTCTTGATTGCTAATAATCTCTTCTGCTTTATACGCTCGAATAGGTGTAGCAGCAACCGCCCCTAAGGCTATTCTAAATTGACCATTGTCTTCTTTGAAAACAGCTACTCCTACTGTACTTAAATCAACTTCTTCTCTTCGGGCATTCTTAATATAGATCCCTTTTCCTTTGGTAGGAGGAATAGTGATAGATGTAACGATTTCACCCATTTCCAAAGTGTTGGTTCTTGGGCCCGTAAAAAATTCATGAATAGCAATAGATCTTCTACCATTTTTAGCATGATAAGTATTTACTTTTGCCTCTAGAACCAATAGAGAAGTAGCGGTATCTGCTAAAGGTGAAGCATTACAAATGTTTCCTGTAAGGGTTGCTCTATTTCTAATTTGAAGAGAACCTACTGTATGGGCTGCATCTGCTAAGAATGCATAGTTTTCTTGTATTTCTTTTATCTCTCCCAATCCATTCATGGTGGTCATAGCACCAATAGTGAGCCCTGTGTTTTCATCATAATAAGTGTCTTTTAATTCTGGAATACCTTTAATATCCACAATTGCCTCTGGTTGAATTAAGTTCTCTCTTAATCTTACAAGAAGGTCTGTTCCACCATTTAAGATTGTCGCTTTCGCTCCATTTTCAATGAGGATATTACTAGCTTCTTCCAGTGTTGTGGCCTTAACATAATTAAACGATTTCATGTTTTACCTCCTCAACTCTTTACATAGTTTTTATTAGTTTTTAATTTTTTTCTCTACAGTTAAAATTTCGACAAATTACTTCCGTCACCTTTGTGATCATTATACAAAATATCATCTATGAATATTGTACTTATTTATAGATAAATTATATTCATAGAATAAACATATACTTCATAAGTAGAGACCAAGCTCTCATGCCGTCTCCCTTTTAAGCCCTTCTTGCCTAAAATATTCAGCTGTAGCATTTATCTCTCCACCAATAATCAGAATCATTCCCGAGAGATATAGCCAAAGCATTAATATGATCACTCCTCCCAAACTTCCATAGGTGGCGGAATAATTTCCAAAATTATTTACATAAAATGAAAATACTAAAGATACCAGTACCCAACCTATGGCAGCAAATATGGATCCTGCAAAGATTTCCTTCCATTTTAATTTCTTGTTGGGAGCAATAAAGTATAATAAAGCAAATATCAGTACTAACAAAGCAAAGCTTCCTAATATTCTAGCAATATTCCAGAAAATCAGAAAAGAATGGGGTACTCCCAGGTAACTAAATAAATATTTTCCTATTAAATTTCCAAAGACGGATAATATTAGGGCAATACCGACAGCAGATACCAATCCCAATACCAAGAGCACAGAGATAAGTCGGTTTAAAATAAATCCCCTATTTTCCACTGCATTATAAGCCTTATTCAAGGCTTTTATGATGGCATTAATCCCGTTAGAAGCAGTCCATAGAGTCATCAATATGCTCATGGATAGTATATCTCCTCTTTTGGTGTCTAATACAGAAGTGATGGCATTTTGCACCAATTCAAACATTTCAATAGGAGCAATATTCTTAAATAGATCAATTACATAATGGGTTGAAATTGGCAAGTAAGCCAAAAGTGTGATTCCAAAGATTAAAAAAGGAATAATAGATAGTAAAAGAAAATAGGCTATTTGGGCGGAAAGTCCTGTTACCTCGTCTTCTTTAAGTTTTTTATAAAGATATTTTACAAATTCCTTATCGCTGATTTTGACGAAATGATATCCCATGAATTTCCTCACTTACTTTTATTGTTGTTATCATTTTTATATAACTATATACCCATTTTATCATACAAATCACTATATATTCATTCCTCTCTAACAGGATTAAAACATTCCTTAAATTGCTCTCTGTTTCTGGTATACTAATATAATGCTTACCTGCATATAATACATGATGATAGTTTAAAACTTCTTTTGCTTTTTTCATAATATTATTCATATTTCTCACTTGTAATATTATATATATATTGGTTGGGTAAATATTAATGAAGACAATAAAACAATATCTATACATAGTATATATTGATTCGACATAACCTTAAGGTATCCTTTATTTAATTAATCCTTTGTTTTTAGCGTACTTTTTTAAAAGTATATTTCATAACATTTTAGTTTTTATACATCCCCTAGGGGCATATTATATTAAGAAATAAATAATTGGAGGAGATTTGACCATGAAAAAAAACAGCATCACAAAATCTTTAAAATACATATTAATCGCTATTTTGTTTATTGCCTTTGTCCTATCAGGAACCACTATGGGACTAACTTATACCTATGTAAAAGAAGCTCCTCCCCTAGATATGAATAATTTCTTGTACGCACAACCTTCTGTTATCTTAGACGAAAAGGGTCAGTTCTACGAAGAACTACAGGGAAAGGAAAAAAGAGAAATTGTCACCGTAGAAGAAATCCCGAAACACGTCCTCAATGCCTTTATTGCTATTGAAGATGAAAGATTCTATGAGCATTCAGGCGTAGATATAAAGGGAATTAGCAGAGCTGCTCTTCATGGTTTGAAATCAGGAAATCTAACCAGTGCTGGTGGTAGTACCATTACCCAGCAATTAATAAAGCTAACTCATTTGAGCCCTAAAAAAGAACTTAGTCGAAAGATTAAAGAAGCCTATCTTGCTATTCAATTAGAAAAAACCATGGATAAGGATAAAATTTTGGAAGCCTATTTAAATAAAATTAATTTTGCCTATGCCCATGGTATACAAGCAGCTTCAAAGACATATTTTAGAAAAGGTGTGGATGAACTTTCTATAGCTCAGGCAGCTATATTAGCAGCTATTCCAAAGGCTCCTACCACCTATAAACCTTATATTATAGAAAAAAAGGAAGATGAAAGTTTTGCTATAGCCGTGGATAATGAGGGAAAAGTTGTGCATTCCCTCAATAATGAGAAACGAGCATTAACAGTACTTAGCAAAATGAATGAATTGGGCTTCATTAATGAAAAACAATATCAAGAAGCTAAAGCTCAGATTAAAAATAATGATTTTGGTCTGACCACTCCCTTAGAGCCCCCCTTGTACTCCTACTTTACTGACGCAGTATATGAACAAGTTCTAAAGGACCTTATAGAGGAGTACTATTCTGGCATACCCGAGGAGGAGGCCAAGGAGAAGGCAGCTGATTATCTGTTAAATGGAGGTCTGACTATCGCCTCTACTATAGACAGTAATATTCAATCCATCTTAGAAGAGAACTTCAAAAACGATAGCCTATTTCCCAAACAATCCTCTAGGGCTCAAAAAGCTTCCCAGGAAAAATCTAAGGAATTGGGCAGAGAAGTAAACTATACCCCTGAGGGAGCCATGGTGATTATTGAAAATTCTACGGGGAAAGTGAAGGGAATTGTGGGTGGTAGACATAAACAAAGTAATCTCTCTATGAATAGGGCTTTACGATCCTTTCAACCTGGTTCTGCCACAAAGCCTCTTACTGTATATGCCCCAGGACTTGAGGAAAAAACCTTGACCCTAGCCAATACCTACAATGATGCTCCCATCAATGTTAAAGGCTATAAACCTAGAAATGCCGGAGGTGGGTATTCAGGAATAACCACAGTACGAAATGCTCTATATAAGTCTATAAATACCGTAGCCGTGCAAGCTTGGCAAGATGTAGGACTAGAAAATTCTGTAAAGTATGGGGAGAAATTTGGCTTATCCATCGTAAAGGAAGGAAGTCATAATGATATGGTACCTGCTGCTCTATCCCTAGGAGGGTATACTCATGGTCAAACCCCTTTAGCTATGGCTAGTGCATTTTCCACCTTCCCTAATCAAGGCAAAAGGGTCTCTCCTACCTTTTATACTAAGGTAGTAGATTCCACAGGGAAGATTGTTTTAGAGCATGAGAGTGAGGAAATAGATGTTATCTCTCCCCAAACTGCTTACTTAATGACAGATGTCTTAAAGGATGTGCCCAAGGGAGGAACCACTAATTTATCTGTCCCTGGAGTAAATATCGCAGGAAAAACAGGAACTACAAATGAAAATATGCATGCATGGTTTGTAGGCTATACCCCCTATTACTCAGCAGCAGTTTGGTATGGGTATGATGAAAACCACGTTGTAGCCAATGGAAGAACTTATTATTTAAATATTGGCATATATGGAGGTTCTAAACCTGGGCCTGCCTCCATGTGGGAAAAGGTAATGACCGCTATTCACAAGGGCCTACCTGCAAGAGAGTTTCCCTCTATGCCAAGGGGGATTGTGACAGCCAATGCGCCCTATGGGGAACTCTTCATACAGGGAACTGTTCCCAAATATACAGCTCCCCCTAAGTCTCCAGATACTTCTGAAGATGAAAAAGAGGATGAAAAAATAGATGAGCCTTCTTCAGAACAAGACCCTCAAAAGGAGAAGCCACCAGCCCAGAAAGACCCCAAAGAGAAGCCTCCCGGAGAAAAGGAAAATCCTCCGGAGACTCCTCCAACAAAACCAGAAAAGCCCAAGGAGGAGACTCCTGAAGAAGACCCACCAAAAAATGAGGAGAAGCCAGAAGAAAAACCTTCTCCTCCTAAAGAGGAGAATAAAAAAGAATCCTCTCAAAATAGCAATAGTGAAAACAAAAAACTAGAATAAAAAACTGAAACTCAATCTAAAGCTAGTAATATCTCTTCATATTTCCCAATAAAAAACCTATTTTAGTCTTTTCTCTGGACAATGACTAAAATAGGTTTTTTTATTATTCGATAACTTGTAATTCCTTATTAAAATGATTTAAAACCTCATATCCATCTTCCGTTACCAAGACAAGATCTTCTATTCTTACACCCACTTCTCCCGGAATATAGATGCCGGGCTCTATAGAGAATATCATCCCTGGTTTCAACACTTCAGTATTGGTTGATGAAACATCTCCTTTATCATGGACCTCAATCCCTATAGAATGTCCCGTCCTATGGGTAAAATACTTTCCATAGCCAGCCTCTTCAATATAATTTCTTGTTGCTCTATCAATATCACAAAATTTTGCCCCAGGTTTTACTGTCTCTATACCTCTTTTATTGGCCTCTAAAACAACCTGATATACTTCTTTGGCCTTGGGTGACACTTCCTTATAAAATACTGTTCTCGTCATATCAGAGCAATAGCTATTTTTAAGACAACCAATATCCAGTACTATACTATCTCCTCTTTTTAATTTTGTGTGATCTGAGTTATGGTGTGGGTCAGCAGCATTGGCACCGTAACCAATAATGGGCGTAAAGGAAAATCCATCGGCCCCTATGTTTTTATAAATTTTATCTAATCTTGCGATCATATCCAATTCACTATGAGCATTAGAAATTTCATTAATTAATTTTCCCATGGCCTCATCATTTAATCTAGAGGCTTCTTTCATTAATTCAATCTCTTCTTGATCCTTCATCATTCTTAAATCATCTACAATAAAAGATCCATTAATAAATTGTGGGATAACCTTTTTATCCATAAGAGATATTAAAAAATGTGCTGGCCAGTTTTTATCTATTCCTAGAGCATGATCTTTGTCCAAGTAATTGATAAGAATGTCTATGGGATTGTCTGTATCATTAAACCAAATTTTTTCAGCTCCCAGCTCTTCTTCCACAGGAAAAAGCTCATTGATAAATAATTTGTGATTCCCCTGGATATTTATATATAATACTAACATTCTTTCTCCAGGGTGAATCCACTTTCCAGTCAAATAAAATATTGAAACAGGATCTGTGACTAGTATTTGACTTAGTTTAGATTCTTCCATAGATTTTAATACTTTTTCTAATCTTAAAGTCTTCATTTTCTTACCTCCTTAGGCACTTAAATTTTTGTTGGATTTTCCTTATCTGATGAATAAGCTTATAAATCCTAGCTTTTCCCTCCATGCTTTCTTTATCCATTCCCCTATTAGACTATGATATAATATAATCAAAGCAAAAGGAAGGGAAGATTTGTTATGCAGAAAGTGGTATTTCTTGTGGATATGAATGCCTTCTTTATAAGCTGTGAAATGACTAGAAATCCAAAACTCCAAGGGAGACCCGCTGCTGTGGCAGGTAGTCCCCAAAAGCGTACTGGCATTATTTTGGCTGCTAACTATGAGGCGAGAAAATTCGGAGTAAAAACTGCTATGGTATTACATAAGGCTTTAAAACTATGTCCTCACATGCTTTTGGTACCCCCTGATCATGAATTTTACCAAGAAAGGTCCAATGATCTAATGGCCTTACTGTCTAATTATAGTCCCCTTGTAGAGAAAAATAGTATTGATGAGGCCTGGCTAGATATGACAGGTACAGGGGGATTATTTGGTCCTCCTTTAGAGGCGGCAAAAAAGATTATGGAAGATATCCGGGTAAACCTTGGTCTTTGGTGTTCTATAGGAATATCCGAAAATAAGTTTCTTTCTAAGGTGGCTGCTGACATAAAAAAACCCTTAGGCATCACAGAACTTTGGCAAAAGGATGTACAAAAAAAACTGTGGCCTCTTCCCCTAAGATCCATGTACGGAATAGGAGAAAAGACCGCCGAGAATTTTTATCACATGGGGATAAAGACCATAGGAGAATTGGCAAAATCAGATCCCAATTATATCTATAAATCCCTTGGAAAAATTGGTGTCCAGCTACAACAGTATGCTAAGGGATTGGATTTTTCACCCGTTAAGATAAATTCCATAGAAGATATAAAGTCCATAGGTCGCTCAATGACTTTGCCCGAGGATATTACCCATTTAGAAAGTCTAAAGCATATTCTTATGGCACTTTCGGAAGATATCGGTAGGACAGCTAGAAAATATAATAAAAAAGGTCATAGTGTACAGATTGTCATAAAGTATTCAGACTTTAAAACCATCACCCGCCAAGTTACTGTAGCCCCTACTTGTTATACAAAGGACATCTATAATGCAGGCTTTGCCTTACTGAAAAAGAATATTCATCCTTCTAAAGCTGTGCGTTTGATTGGCATCACCCTGAAATCCTTTGATGAGGATCCTATCTCCCAACAGCTGTGTTTTTTTCAAAGAGTTCAAGAGAATAAGCATGAAAAAATTGATCAAGTCATGGATACTCTAAGGAATAAATATGGTTCGAATATTATCAGCAGAGCCACTTTAATGAAAAATTCAAAAACTACCCAAGAAACTGCCCAAGAGGAATAAAAGTTTTATTGGCCTATATAAGGGCCAAATCCTCTTGAGCAGTTTCTTTAGAGGAAAAATAATCATTGACTTTTTCAGGTCCTGCTAAAATCTCTCTCCCAATGAATAAGCTTCCATCTTCCCTTGTTTTCATAGACCATTTTACAAGTTTTATATATCCTCGTTCAATCTCTATAGCGGTTATACACCGGGGGTGTACGCAACTTCCATCATTAAAATAAGGCAACTGACCCACTTCAGGAAATATAGGTTTATGGGTATGACCTGCGATAAGCATATGCCTTTCCCTCTTGACCCATTCCATAAGAGCCTTATCTATGCTTCCCCTTTTCTCATAGTTTTTTGCTGGACTTGCTGGATTTTTTATTCCATAGGTCTCCAAGGGTCTCCACAAATATCTCACCAAAAACCTACTTGCTCTCCACAACTTACTGTTTAGAAAATCCACTTGATGCCCATGGACTAAGAAAATCTTATTATTGGTTTTTTTATGTCTTAAAACCAATCCTTCATGAATCTCTATATTATCAAACAAAACAGCAACTTTGTTTTTTCTTTCATCAAAGTATTTAGATAAGTTTTTCTTCACAAATTTTTCATCTTTTTTGACGATATCGTGATTTCCATAAATAAAATACAATCTACCTTTCTGATAAAATTTAGATAAAATCCAAAAGGCATCCTTGTGCATTTCTAGAATATCGGAAAATCTTTTATTCTC
This sequence comes from Irregularibacter muris, assembly GCF_024622505.1. NCBI lineage: Bacteria > Bacillati > Bacillota > Clostridia > Eubacteriales > Eubacteriaceae > Irregularibacter > Irregularibacter muris. Next base: position 372,216 of record NZ_JANKAS010000001.1, on the reverse strand, counting down.
CCAAAGTTCATCTCCATCACCAATTTCTATATAGGTATAACCTTCATTGTAATAATGGGTCAAGGCAGCAAAGAAAAAATTTTGATTCTTAGAAAAATTATCTCCCCAACTCCCATCCCCCCGATGACAATCACTCATGAAGACAATCTTAGAATGATCATCAAAAGTGATTTCCTTGACTGTCTGAAATACTTTCGTTAAATCCTTTAATCCATACATCTTATACCTCCAATAAAACTCTAAATTTTATTTGTAATGCAATGAGGCATTTCTTATAAAGATAATCATCTATTTATCTACATCATCCTTCAAAACATCAAAGCTTCTAAATAATTACCTCGCCTTCCCTTTATTAAATATTTGTTTCTACAAGTCAACATCTTAGCCTTTATCTTGTAGAGTTGGAAAGTGTAAGGCTTATGAAGCATTATTCTGAAAAAATCTATGGCTTTCCCTTCTCTTTTCCTTAGGGAAGGAATTCAGAGAAAACTGTCCTATTCTCTGTTGTAGAAAAAAACATAAACTCCAAATAAAATACAAACCAATATAAAAGGAATATAAAGATATAAATTCATTTCTTTCAAGGCTGAAAACATAAGATCCACCCCAAATTAGTTATTTATATCATAGTATTCTATCTATAGAAATAGTGTTAAAATCAAATAAGAACCCCGATAGCTATCGGGGTTCTTATTATCAATGATTTTATATATCCATATTATTTAGTATATTTCTTAGTTCTATTAGCTCTTCTTTTGACAGGGTAATACCCTTTCTCATTTTTTCATGTTCTGGGTCCCAATCTCTTATATCATACTTGGCTTCTCTGCCGTTCCAGCTAACGAGATTTAATTCCTTAGTCCAGCCTGCACCGGACTGGGAAATCACCCCTAAGCTTTCTTGTATCTCATATTTTATATCTGCCATATCTATTCTCCTCTCTTGTGCCTGTAATCCTATGTCCATAACACATCAAAATACTTCTATAAGGACATCCATAACGCCTCCGCATACCATTCCCTCAGATTCTGCTACATCTCCTGTCATATCTACATGCTCTATGGCAAAACCCTTGTCAAGCATAATATCCCTAGCCTTGGTTAATATATCTGCTTCGCTGCAGCCTCCTCCAATACTCCCTATGGTTTTTCCATCATAATAGGCAATCATCTTAGCCCCTGCTTTTCGAGGCACTGAGCCCTTAGCCGAAATAATTGTAATTAACGCCTTGGGTAAGGGGGACGGCTCATATACTTTTTCTATTACCCCAGGATCAAATTCAGAGATAGTAAACTTTTTACCATTTTTATCTATTCTATCCCTATTTTTTCTATCAATCATTTGAGCTACTATAGAGATGGCAATTTCATCAGGGCTTATGGCGGCAATATCCAATCCAATAGGAGCATTTACCCTATCCAGTCTTTCCTGAGCATATCCTTCCTCTAGCAATTGTTTTATCATTCCCTTAACCCTTCGCCTTGAACCAATCATACCCACATAGGCAAGATCATGTTTCACTACTTCTCTAAGTATTACCCCATCATATCTATGTCCCCGGGTGACAATGGCTACAAAATCTGTTTTGCGGAATTTAATTTTTTCCAAGGTACTTTCAAAACTATCACAAATCACTTCATCTACCTCAGGAAATCTTCCAATATTGGCAAAAGAAGGTCTATCATCTACAACGGTAACGGAAAAACCTACCCTAGTGGCAAATTCAGTGAGGGGTTTTGAAATATGTCCTCCTCCGAAGACAATGAGACGGGGTTTTGAATTAAAAGGCTCTATAATAATGGTAGTATTCTCCCCTCCCTCCATGATTTGGATTTTGCCCGTTTCTAAGCTTATAATCATCCTATCTAAAATCTCTTGGGGCAATTTATGGACATTGCCCTCCACATCTTTTTGAGTGATGATTTCTTTCTTGATCATGGTTTTATTTTTATTATCTAGATAGCTTAGCATTACACAATAATGTCCGGCACTTATTTTATTCAATAGTTCTTTGTATTGTTTTTCCAAGTTTTTTCACCTCTTCTTTTCTCTATATTTTACCTTAAACTCTACTCTATTTACTACCCTTTACAAAGAAATATATTCCTATATCTTATATAATTTATTACAACAAGAAGAGCAGCAAAGCTGCTCTTCTTATAAAATCATTATTCTATAATTTACTAGGCTATTTTTCCATCCAATGCTAGGTTTTTTCTATAGATTTCAATTAATTCCTTTTCTGTCACTTTATCACTGGATTTATCTAAAACAATCTGCCCCTTATCCAACATGATTATTCTGTCAGAGTATTCTATGGCATCTCTCATATTGTGGGAGATCATTATGGTTGTTATGTGATACTTTTCAATAAGTTCTTTTGTCTTTTTCATGATGACATGGGAAGTTTTGGGATCTAGGGCTGCGGTGTGTTCATCTAGTAATAATAAATCCGGATGCTTCATGGCTGCCATCAGTAGGGATAAGGATTGTCTTTGTCCACCAGAGAGGAATTTTACTTTTGTGTTTAATTTATTCTCTAGACCTAAATCTAATCCCCTTAGGATTTCTATATACCCCTGTATCTTCCCTCTTTTTATTAGCCGCCTTAAGGTGAATTTTTCTCCCTTTTTATCGGCTAAGGACATATTTTCTAATATAGTGAGAGAAGGAGACACTCCCATGGAAGGGTCTTGATAGACTCTGCCTATATAAGTTGCCCGTTTTTCCTCCTTTAAATCTGTCATGTCCCTATCCTTTAACAGGATCCTCCCCTGGTCTGCCGGTATACTGCCTCCAATCATATTCATAAGAGTGCTTTTTCCACAACCATTGGCTCCAATTATGGCTGTGCATTTATTTTTTTCTATTTCTAGGTTGAAGTGATTAAATATAGTAATCTCATTATCCGTACCTGTATTGAAGCTCTTAGATAAATTAGAAATTCTAAGCATATTCTTTGCCTCCTTTATTCCTTTTTCGCCCTAAATAGTCCACAGAAAAATTATTATAGGTAATGAATATAATGACAATTATCGCACTTATGGCTTTGAGATCTGTGGGTGATAAACCTATCTCTATGGCTAATCCACCGATAATTTTATAGATGATTGCTCCTAATATGGCCCGAGTAGTATTTTTTATTTTATTGGAACTTCTTCTAATGCTGTCTCCTATGATAATGGAGGCCAGGGCAACGACAATGATGGAGCTACCCATAGTGATATCTGCAAAACCTTGAATTTGTGCCATCAAGGCTCCACTTAACCCTACCAATCCGTTGGCAACCATCAGTCCAATTAATTTATATTTGTTGCTATTGGCTCCTAGGGAACGTACAAGGGATTCGTTGTCCCCTGTGGTTATCAGTAAATAGCCGGTTTCTGTTTTTAAAAATTGGTCCAGTATTATTTTTATTAAGCATACAATAATGGCTAATACGACTAAAGCAGGACCCAGATCAAAGAGAGAACCTTGGCTAAATAGAGGAATATTGGCCTTCCCATTTATCCTTAAATTGGTCGAGTAAAGTATGGTCATGGTGAGTATCCCTGCCAATAAGGGTTGAATTCTTAGTTTGATATAAAGGGTTGCGGTGAGCAGACCCGCCAATGTGCCAAAGCAAAATGCCATTAGGGTACTTATAATAGGATCTACTCCCATGGAGATGAATTTAGCAAATACAAAAGCCCCCATGGGGAAGGTCCCCTCCACCGAAAGGTCTGCAATATCTAATATTTTATAGGTGAGCACTACTCCCATGGCCAATACTGCAAAGATAAGTCCCTGCTCTAGAGATGTTTCAAGCAATGCATTCATAGGGCTATCCTCCAATCTGCATTCATTTCTCTTATTCTCCTACTTTTACAGCATTCTTAAATAGGGAGATTTCTGGATCTAACCCTAATGCTTCTAGAGTTTTTCCGTTATAGGTAGTGATGGTTTTTTGAGCTAATCCCACGGGTATGGTGGAAACCTCTTTTTTATCTACTAGGATTTCCTTGGCCATTTGCGCAGTTTGTTTACCTAATTCGTAGTAGCTAAGGCCATTGGTGACTAGAAGTCCTCCTCGAACTTGGGTTTCTTCTGCAGATACAGTGATCATTTCCTTTTCTATAGCTGTTTTAGATGTTAATTCTACCGAGGATGCTACCATGTTGTCGGTAATCATATAAAGGGCATCTACCTTTTTGACTAGGGAGCCTATGGCTTGAGAAAGTTCGTTTACGTTATTAACACCTACGGTCTCTACTTCTAAACCGACTTGGGGGGCTATGCTTTTTACTTCTTCTATCTGAATTTCTGAGTTAGATTCACTAGTGTTGTATAGAATTCCTATTTTCTTGATATGAGGATCAATATCTTTAAACATTTTTAGCTGTTCTTCTGTGGATACTTTATCTGATGTTCCTGTAACATTGCCTCCTACATTTTCCCAATCTTCTACAATCCCTGATTGTACTGGATCGGTTACTGCACTAAATAGCACAGGGATATCTGATGTGGCTTGTTTTGCACTTTGGGCTGACGAAGTTGCTATAGCAAAAATTAGATCCACTTTGTCTTTGGTAAATTTTTGGGCTATACTCATGGTATTGGGGATATCTCCCTGGGCATTTTGATAATCTATCTCTACATTAAGCCCTAGTTCTTTTAATCCATCTTCAAAACCTTTTCTCGCATCATCTAAGGCTGGATGCTCTATGAGTTGGCTAATACCTATTCTATATAGAGTTTCACCAGAAGCATTGCTATTGCTCGGCGCATCTTCCTTTGTACCACATCCTGTTAAAGCTAAAATACCTACTAATAATAAACCTACTAATTTTATAACACTAATTTTTTTCACTGATTTTTCCTCCTTTATAATATAAATAAAATAAATAAAAAAATCTTCCATCCCTATAATTACAGCTAAATAGCTGTAATTATAGGGACGAAAGATTCTATATCCGCGGTACCACCCTTATTATGACAAAGTCATCACTCATCAGACCTAACAGTCCTATCCCCTATAACGATGGGCCTTCGGATTTGCCTACTGGAATAATCGTTTAGCAAATCTGCTCAGGAGTGAATATTCTATATCTTCTTATTGTTGGTTTTCACCCGTCCCAACTCTCTGTAAATAAGTGCGATATTTTTGTCTCCGTCATAGCATTTTATATATTGTTAACTATTATAATGTCTTTATCATCAGAAGTCAATAGTGTTTTTTAAATTTTCTTAATATTTCATGTTTTTTAGAAATACTTCGTGTTTATCCCCTATATTTTAAAATCTGCTCTAGAACTTCTTCTCTTTTTTCATCAATACCTTTAAAATCCATGTGAGGACTGTAAAAGTGTTCCCGTGCATCATGGGATAATTTGGCTTTGTTTATATATTGTATGGATTGGTCTAATAATACCTGATACATCCTTGTATTGAATTCTAACTCTTCTTTGTATTTTTCTAATACTATAGGGTCAATTAATCTATCTAGGTTAATAACTTTATCATTTTTTTCTTTAAATTTTTCACTGGTAGTAAGGGCTAGATTTAATTCTGGTATGATCAGATCTGCAATCATTTCAGGATTAAAGGGAGTATGATATGCTTCTATGTCATACCCCATCGCAGTAGCCTTTTCTGCTATCTTTGCAAGCAGTCCATATCTTCCGGTCCCCCAATTGCCCTGGATGTAATATATATTGTCCATATCTCCTACTATTGTTTGCAAGTAGTCATTTACACCTATAGGAGTAATGGCACTTCCAAAGAGATGTCTTTGATAACCCATTTTACCCTTAGATTCCCTGCCTTTAAAAATTTCCTCCAATAAATTTTCTACCACCTGATAATATTTGTAATCATTTCTTCCTTCCTGATAAATTTTTGCATTATCTTCAATAAAGAAGTTCAATGCCTTAAGGCATTGATATACCCTTGTAAAACATTTTTTCGACTCTTCATTGACCTTTAAAATTTCTTCCTTTTTTTCTTGTATTTTTTCTATATCCCAATATTCCCCTAGGTTGATGATTTCATCTACAGCTCCAGGAGTTTTTGGATCTACAACATGAGGTGCCGTTCCATCTACTATGGCTACTTTTAATTCAGGAACCGCAATACCGTCCAAGGAATTGTGAGAAGAAGCACAATGAAACTCTTCTGTAGAATAACCTCTATCTATCATTTCTTTGGCGATTTGTTTCATGAAAAATGATTTTCCAACTCCAGGTCCTCCCTTGAGAATAAACAATCTATTGGCATCCGGTCTAACAACATAATCCATAAAAGAATAAAATCCTTTGGTAGTGCTTCCTGCTGGATAAACTTTTTTTACCCCTTTTTCCATACTCATCCAGTCCCTCCTATTCAAGTTTTAAATACAGCGTTATATACTACATTAGTATATGCATAAAAAACTTTTTTGTTAGTGTTATTAATATCCAAAATCACTGGACTTATAATATCATAAGGGTTTAATCGTCTCCTGGATTGATTCTTTGGATTATGCTTATTGATATTTTTCTATTATTTTAAAAGATTTCTACTCTTTAATTCCTTCTGTATGATATTTGAAATAGTACGATTGGTCCCTATACTGTCGATATATTCTTTAAATTTTGCGTCAATGATGGAAAATGGCACTTTAAAAATTGCATGAAAACTTGATTCAAAATTATCCTCTTTTAATGAAGAATAGAATGTTTTGAATTTATCTATTCCAAACATTAAAATAAGATATTCTGCAAATGCTCCTGCAATAGGATAGGTAATTAAATCACTATACTGATAAAAATTTTCATTGGTTATCAATTCTTCGATGCGAATATACATATGATTATCCATAAAAAATTTTACCCAGGCATAATTAGGTATTTGCAGCGATACCTTGTCAAAAAACATTGCCAGACCCTCCCTCATAAATATTTGAGGAGGGATAGCTAAATTGTATGAAATTACATGGGCATCTTCATGAAAACCTACACATTTTATCTGATCATTATATACAGCATATATCTCATTTGGCTCCTTAGCACAAGCATTACATGGTTCATTATCCCCGTAAAATTCACCAACTTCAGTAGGGGAATTGCACAGATAGTAGTTGATTTTAGTTTCCATGGTTACCTCTAAACAAGAGCAAATAAAATCAAAACAAGTTTCCTGTAGGTTTATTATTTTCTCTATTTGTTTTTCCGCAATGGACCCAGCATAATAATGAAATATATAATTGTCACTTTCCCTTATAATCCACTCCATAATCAATTTTCCCCCCTGTATAAATAGATATTTTTTCTACCATTTTTAAGGCAACTTGCCATATCTAGTGCCAATGTTATCCTATCTAATTTATCCACATTGCTTACCTCCCCTTTTTAAATTAGTCTATGTTATATAAATAGACTATTTGAAAAGGAAGCTCCCATGCTTTCTTTAATTGGTATTTTAAGAAGAATGTGCATTAGTTCAACAGCACTCTATGCTCATTTTATCTGCGCGATGATTTGTTTAATATACTCTTTATCTGTCCAATCACAATTAGAACCCACTGCTTGCATCAAAGCACTTTCCCACGGCTCATAGGTGGCTGGATCTTTCTTTGCAACAGCTTTTTTTAGCATATTACATAGAGTGCGGTCTTTCCAAGACATAATATCTTCATTCCATGCACCTCTACAATAAAAAAAAGGAATATGTGCAAGCTCATTTTTTAAATTACCTTCCTTTACCGCAGCTATTGCTTTTTCATTGCTTGGAGATGCTCCAACTGCAAACACTAAAATATCCTTGTCTTTTAGTTTAATATAATGTTTTTTAAGAAAAGAAATACCCGCAATACCCGTTGCGTATATTCCACCTCCCAAAATAATAACGTCATACATGTTTATCTGCTCAATTGTAGCCTTTTTTGTTTCAATCAAGTCACAAGATAATTCCTCTGCTAACCATTCTGCATACTTTTTCGTAGCTCCATATTTAGACTGGTAGATTATAAGTATACTTTTCATGTGAACCTCCTTTTTAAAAATATGGTCATATGACTTTAGAATAGATATGAGTTTTGTTTACTTTTTATCTCCTTTGGTAAAATACTCTTGAAAATATCCGAACAATATAAGCATTAATCCTATTATTACAATAGCATCCATTTCTAGTCCTATCTTTGCTAATGAATATACTAATAAAACAGCCATACCTAAAAGCATATTCTTCAACCCATTCATATTGTTTATCCCCCTTTTAAATTCAGCAATAATACCACTATATCTTTTTTATCATTTTCTTTACACGGAGATATTTCTTTTTTGCAGTTCTATAGTATAAATAAATTATTTTTCAATTTGATCAGCATTAACATACTTATCTAAAATATTGGCAACCTCATTTTTAAACTCTTGGGGAATCATAATAATTTTCTTTTTCCTCCATTCTAAAAGAGAAAGGAATTTCAGTTGAAAAGTGCCTTCTAGTTTGTCCTCTGCAGTCCATCTGTAGCTTGTTAAATCCTTCCAGTAGAGAAAGCCTTCTACAGCTGTCATTCCCTTTTGTCGGATTTCATGGGCAGTAAAACATCTTAGCAGATTATAAATCATAAGAAGTATAAACAAGCCTGAACTTCCTACATTAAAAATAGGATTAACGTAATACTCTTGACCGATGTTACCCCAATCCTTTACAAATATTATCATCCAAAATACCAACATAACTGCATAGAAAATAGAATATATTTTCGTAGACTTTTCCCAAGATGCTTTAAAAATTAAATTTCCCAAACGCTTTTTTCTATTAAATTCTTCAAAGAAAAGATAGGTTAAAAAGAAAATCATTAATATCATCATTATCCCCAACAACCCTATGTCCTGCATCCTTGTCCCTCCTATTGAAATTAACCATACATTTCCTATACAATAGTATATGTTTTCCTCTTTCTTTGAAATACAAAAATTCTATAGCTCCTTAATCATTCTCCACTGATGAAGTTTCTTTTTTCAATCATCCTTAATCAATAAATTATTAATATACTCGTAATCAAATTTGCCATATATGATTTACCGCTTCCCGGTCCCCCAATAATATGTATTTTCTTAATTTGCATATTTTCTCCTTCATTCAATTTGATAAATCTCCGATCTCAAATTTAAATTTTTTTGTACATGGGAACGAGAAAACTAGATTTTTCATAACCAAGCCTAGAATAGTACCTTTGGTGTTTATCTTCATATGTTGTATATAAACTTATTTTCTCTGCTCCTTGTTGTTTTACCAAAAATTCTAGTTGTTGTAATATTTTACTTCCCCATCCTTTATTTTGGTACTCTTTAAATACTAGAATTTCTTCTAAATAATAAAGCTGAATATCGTCAAATTGTTTAAACCAACCTATTGCAAATCCTAATAATTGGGATTCATTATACAGTCCGATACCATAAAAATGGGGTGTAAGAAATATTTGTTTAAGCCTTTTCTTGGCTAATTCATATGTCCATTCTCCCCCTTCAGCATTGTGATAGATTATATATTTATTTACCAATGTTTCTAGATCCCCTACAGTTAATTCTTTGTATGTATATTCCATAATAAAAGACCTCCTAATACAAGTTTACTTTATTTCAACACTCTTCACTTCTTTTTTTCTATTCTATATTAAAACTTTAAAATCCTTTAAAGGATTTTAGTATTTAATCAAAAAATAAAGGAGTCTTCACTTTTCATGAAGATTCCTTTTGACCTTATCATATCAATCTATTCTAGCCTAAAATATCAGGAGATTTTAATGATTTTCTTGATTGATTTTTTGGATTAATTTTATCACAAATTGTGCTGTTCTTTTCCCTGCCTCTTCCACAAATTCTGTAAAGTTTTCTGGAGCTTTTCCATCGGCTTGATCACTTATGGCCTTTATGGACAAAAAAGGAATGTCAAAATGATAACAGGTTTGGGCAATGGAGGTAGATTCCATATCCACACAAGATACTCCATGTTCTTCCACCTGGGTTTTATCACTAATAAAAGAATCGGTAGTCCCTACCATACCATAGTAGATGGAGGGGTCTATCTCTTTACAATACTGTAATAACCTAGCATCTCCCTGATACTCCACAGGCATTTCCGGCATTTGTCCTTTTTTATATCCCAAAGCGGTAACGTCCACATCGCAATATTTATAACTTTTCCCCACTAATAGGTCCCCTATAGACAGATATTTTTTAATCCCTCCTACTGCCCCAGTATTTAAAACAACATTAGGGTTAAATAGATGGATTAATAAGGTCGTAGCAATAGCTGCATTGGCCTTTCCTATTTGACTTTTTACAATGACGATTTTACTTGAGTATGTCCTTAATGGATTTGATATTTCCTGTGCACTTTCATAGATATGAAATTCAAAGGATCCTTTGTGCAGAATATCTTGTTTATTATATTTATGCTCCGTTAGAATTTCTTCATAGTGTCTATATTCCTCTGACATGGCTACAATAATTCCTATAGTTTTGCTAAACATCAACTTCTCACTCCTTTTAAATTTATATTGTATTTTTTTATTATACATGATATAAAATATAAGTGGTATAAAGTATACATGATAGAAAAGAATTATATCCATTTTTTCATTGGAGAATAGTATGAAATATTGCAATTACAATAAAAAGTGCATAAAGCCTGATTAATAAACCTAAAATATAGGTATATTTATAACATCATAATAGTTTAAGACAAAAGGAGGATCTATATGGAAATATATGGATTAGGCTTGGTAGCCTTATGTATGTTTATTGGATCATTATTGGGCACCATAATTGGAAAGCTTATTGGAACAGGTGGTAATGTCGGCGGAGTAGGTATAGCCATGTTGCTTTTGATATTGATATCAAATTTTTATGAGAGTAAGGGCAAATCCTTTAATGAAAGAACGCAAAAGGGAATCTTGTTACTTAGTTCTTTGTACATACCGATTGTAGTCGCTATGTCCTCTATACAAAATGTTGTATCAGCCTTTCACGGTGGTGTAGCTGCATTTCTAGCCGGAGCTATACCCACTATAGGGGTATTGTTTTTAGTACCCCTGATATCAAAACTAGGGAAAGAGTAGAATAAGAGGATGAAAGGATGGATTATGTATGTGGAAAATGATATCAGATTTATTCATTGAAAATGGATTAGTTGGGGCTTTGGGAATAGTAGCCCTTATTATACTTATAGCCTATAGTTTTTCTAGGATTATAGGTCAGAAAAGAATGGGCTCTGCCATTGCCATAGTTTTTGCACTGGTTTTAGCCTATATTGCAGGAGTATATACTAAAGGTGGTAAAGGTGTTGCTGATATTCCGATTTTTGCTGGTATGGGCCTTTTAGGAGGAGGCATGCTCAGAGACTATGCCATTATATCTACAGCCTACGGGGTGAAAATTGACAATCTTAAAAAGGCAGGTTTACCAGGTATTGTCTCTCTTTTAGTAGGAGTAACTTTCTCCTTTATTGTAGGTTCCTTAATCGCCTATTTCTTTGGTTATAAGAATCCAGTGGATATTGCCACTATAGGCGCCGGAGCGGTAACATTTATTGTAGGACCGGTGACCGGTTCTGCCTTAGGAGCTAGCTCAGATGTAGTGGCCCTATCTATTGCGGCTGGAGTAGTGAAGTCGGTATTGACTATGATTATCACCCCTCTTATTGCAAAGATAATTAAGTTAGAAACTCCTACCAGTGCCATGGTCTATGGTGGACTCATCGGAACAACCAGTGGCGTTGCCGGTGGACTTGCTGCCACCGATGAAAAACTGGTTCCCTATGGGGCCATGGTTGCAACTTTTTTTACCGGACTCGGTAGCCTAATTTGTCCTTCCATAGGATTTATGGTTGTCAAAGCCATATTTGGATAGAATGAATTTATTATATAAATATATGTTACCAATAAAACTCCCATTCTAGATACAAGGGGAGTTTTATTATTGTCTATGGCTATACATAGTTGTCAATTCAAGTGAAAAAATGTATCATGTATTTAAACCAATTCACTTTAAGAAATCGGTTTTAACTTTTATTGGAAAGGATGTTTGAACTATGAGCATTGCTGATGGAGTATTTATCCATACTTGTGAAAGTATTTTAAATGACGGGGTTAGTACTGAAGGAGAAAAAGTTAGGCCCCATTGGGAGGACGGTACTCCTGCCCATACCATTAAAAAATTTGGTATCATCAATGAATATGATCTATCAAAGGAATTTCCTGTTATTACCCTAAGACCTACAGCTTTTAAAAGTGCTATAGATGAAATTTTATGGATATGGCAGAAAAAAAGTAATAATATCAATGACCTCAATTCTAAAATATGGAATAGTTGGGCTGATGAAGATGGCTCTATCGGTAAGGCCTATGGCTATCAGTTGGGGGTAAAACATCAGTATAAAGAAGGGTTGTTTGATCAAGTAGATCGAGTATTGTTTGATCTAAAAAATAATCCCATGTCTAGAAGAATCATGACCAATATCTATGTTCACCAAGATCTTCATGAAATGAATCTTTATCCCTGTGCCTACTCTATGACTTTTAATGTAGAAGGCAATAAGCTAAATGCTATTTTAAATCAAAGATCTAGCGATGTCTTGGTAGCGAATAATTGGAATGTAGTACAGTATGCGGTTTTATTACATATGTTTGCTCAGGTCAGTGGATTTGAGGTAGGTAAATTGATACACGTTATCGCTGATGCACATATTTATGATCGACATATTGATATGATCAGGGAGCTTATGACAAGGGAGCAATTTCCTGCCCCTGTTTTTAGAATGAATCCTGATATTAAAGACTTTTATGATTTTACTGTAAAGGATTTTGAGCTTGTAGATTATCAAGCGGGAAAACAAATTAAAATTCCTGTAGCTATTTAAGGAGTGTGCCCTATGATTAGTATGATTGTTGCTATGGATCAAAACAATGGAATTGGGAAAAACAATGACCTATTGGCCCATATAAAACCGGATTTATCTTATTTTAAAAAAGTTACTCAAAAACACACCGTGATCATGGGTTATCACACTTATATGTCCTTGCCTATTAGGCCTTTGCCCAATAGACAAAATATTGTTGTCACCAGGAAGAATATCGACATAGAAGGAGCTATTGTTCTCCATAGTATTCAGGAGATTTTGCAATGGATAGAAGACCATGAAGATGATGAAGTTTTCATTTGTGGTGGTGCCTCGATCTACGAACAATTCATGCCCTATGCAGAAAAGTTGTACATTACTCATATTTTCCATAGTTTTGATGCGGATACTTTTTTCCCTAAGATAGGACAAGACTGGGAAATTAAGAATGTACAGGCTACTCGTGAAAATATTGAACATCAATATCCTCATGTTTTTACCCTTTATCAAAGAAAGGTTTCATCCCTTTAAGGAAGATAGTAAATATTGTTTTTTCCATTAAAAAGGCAGCTGTTTAAGCTGCCTTTTTAGTTCTTATAAAACTTTCTTGGTTTTCCATAGATGGATCAGGTTTATTCCAAAGATTATTATAGAAATCTTGAAAACGATCTATAATATGCGGGGAAGTACATTCCTCTTGGGGCGCCTGTCCCTGGAGATATATTTTTACTTCTCTATTTTCTTCAGGACATCGCCCTTCCACAAATCTCATCTCTGTAACTTTATCTATAGAAACTTTTTCCACCAATCTATCTTCAAAATAGGATATTTCATTGGTGGGTATGGTGATTTCTGCTACATCTTCTTCTGTCAAGTTTTGTAATTGGTTTATATCTTTATCAGGCGGAACTATAGTGATCTGGGTGGTATCATCATAGGTGGTCACTACTTGCAATCCCTCGGTTGCTATTAATTTATTCTTTAATAAACTATTATTGTATTTTCCATAAATATCAGCAGCTATGCTGCTTCCCCCTTGCAGAGCCTGATTGTCCTCATTGCCTAACCAGACTGAAGTGACTAAATTATCCAAATATCCTACAAACCATAAATCTTTTTTGGAATCTGTGGTGCCTGTTTTTCCCGCTGTATAATAGGGTAGCCTTGCCCTTTGGGCTGTTCCTCTATTGACTACATCTGTAAGCATGTCCGTTACTTGAGCTGCTGTATCTACAGATAAAACCTGTCTGGTCTCTAAGTTTTGCTCTTCCTTGGAGTAGATGATATTTCCATGAAGATCTTCCACTTTTTCAATAAAATAGGCTTCTTTATAAACTCCGTCATTGGCAAGTACTCCATAGGCATTGGCAAGTTCTATAGGTGTAATCCCCTGAGTCATTCCCCCTAGAGCAGTAGCTAGTTGTCTATCCTCTTGCACTAGGTGGGACATTCCAAATTTCTGAAGGTATTCTATGGCACTTTCCACGCCCATATAATCCATTACCTTTACAGAGGCATTATTTAAAGAATGTACTAAGGCTTCCCTAGTGGTTACATAGCCCATATATTTATCCCCAAAGTTTTTAGGCTCATAACCATTAAAATTTGTGGGTTCATCGAGTACAATGGTATGGTCATTAATGGTCCCATCATTGATCGCTCCTGCAAAATATAGGGGTTTAATGGTCGAACCTGGTTGACGGGCTTTTTTTGCCATATCTATATCCCTTAGCCCTCCGTAGTAGCTCAGCACACGCCCTGTGTTGGGCTCTATAGATACCATTACTCCATTGGCATGCTCTCCAAGTCCATAGTTTTTTAGGCCTTGTTGGATAGCGGCAATGGCTTGATCCTGTAGAGATTGTTTTAAAGTGGTATGGATTTTATATCCACCGTTGTTTATTTGATATTCTGCCATTTCTCTGGCTTCCTGACTATCTACCTTTTCTCTCATTTCTATTTCTTTGGAAAAATGGGAAATCAATTGGTTGATGACTTGATTGACAAAATGTTCATCCCCATTTTTGTATTTTCCTTTGAAACCTCTATCTTTAGACTCAATGATGGTTATTTCTTCTTTTTTAGCTGTATCAGCCTGAGTTTGAGTGATATCTTCATTAGCTGCCATTCGATTTAGCACCACTTCCTGACGCTTTTTTGCCCTTTCGAAATGTTTAGTAGGATCATAGGCACTGGGTGCTTGGGGTAATCCTGCAATAAAAGCGCTTTCCGCCAAAGATAAATCCCAAACATCTTTTCCCAAGTATCTAGTGCTAGCCTCCTGAACCCCATAGATCAATTGACCTAAGTAGATCTCATTTAAATACATTTCTAGTATTTCATCCTTGGTGTATTTTCTCTCTAGTTGTATGGAATAAATTAACTCTTTGAATTTTCTCACAAAGGATTTTTCATTGGTCAAGAAAAGATTTTTTGCTAGCTGTTGGGTAATGGTACTAGCTCCTTCCTTTAATTGTCCACTTTTTATATCCACCATAACTGCTTTTACTATTCTGATTATATCAAAACCACTGTGTTTATAAAATCTAGAATCTTCCACAGCTACAATGGCCTTTTGAAGATCCTTGGGTATCTTTTCTAATTGAACATAGGTTCTATTTTCATTATATACTTCCCCTATGAGTTGTTCATCAGAGGAAAATATTTGACTTTTCATCTTGGGTTGATATTCATAAGAGGAGATATTAAGTTTTCCTCCTGAACATGAAGACAATAGAATGGTTAAGATAAATAAAATCCCTAAAAGCTTTATTGTTTTCACTTTTTTCTCCTTTTCACTATAGATAAATAGTAGAAGTTAGTAGGTGTGTTTACCCTTTATCTTCTATCTTCTTTCTAGTTCTATGTTTTTATTTATAATTCAGATTGCTCTTTATATTATGTTCCAAATGATTGACTTCTATAATTTGGATTAAATATCGAATTTTAAAAATATCTAATTTTGCTCTAAACACTTTCTTAGATATTCCATATCCTCTGGCAAAGGAGCAGAGAATTTCTTATAAACTTTCTTTCTCGGTAAAGTAAAACCTATCTCTCTAGCATGAAGAGCCTGTCTATGAATATATTTTGAAGCTTCAGGATTGTATAGGGAATCTCCTAGAAGAGGATGTCCAATATATTTCATGTGTACCCTTATCTGATGGGTTCTTCCAGTTTCTAATTTTAGTTCCACTAAAGATGCATTTTTATATTCTTGAATTACTTGGTAATGGGTTATAGAGGGACGGCCATTCTCTAATACAGTTCTTCGAATATCCTCTTCTGACGCCAAGCCTATGGGTGCATGAATAACCCCTTGTTTATCCCCTAATTTGCCTTCTACAAAGGCCCAATATACTTTTTCCACCTTATTTTCTTCCATTTGTCTTTGTATGTTTTGATGGGCAAACTTATTTTTTGCAATGAGGATTATGCCCGAAGTGTCCATATCAATACGATTGACAAAACGAATTTTACAGGATATACCCTTTTCTGTCCAATGATGGGCAATGCCATTGGCTAAGGTATCATAAATATGGCCTTTAGTGGGGTGGGCCACTAAACCCGACTGTTTATTGACCAATAGGACATCTTCATCCTCATATACAATATCTAAAGGTATGGGGGCAGGTGCTGCATCTATGTTTTCCTCCCCCATTTCTATCAGTATAGTATCTCCCTCATAAGCTGATTTAAACCATTTTGTTTTTTCATGATTTAATAGGATATATCCATTGTCCTTTATACTTTTTAATAGCCTAGTAGATAGGGAAAGTTCCTCCCTGAGTATTTCTTTAATTTTCATGCCATCATATTTTAAATCTACTTTATATACTAATCTATGGTGATTCTCCTTCATATCTCTCACATCCAATTATCGTTAAGTTTTAAAATCTTTATCCTAGATATTTATTATATACTGTAAAACTATCTTTACCCTTTTTTACCCTTGCCAAATTAAAAATTGCTTTATGAAATAGGTTTCCCTTGTATATTTCATAAAGCAATTATAATCAATTAATGGAATTTATCCAAATTTAATTATTTCTCCTCTTCATTATGATTTCTATGAAGGTGGATATTCTCTAGATCAAAAATCCTCAAGGCACTTAGGGGACTTTTCTCCATTGCTAATTTTGCATATTTATCTACTTCATTTTTATCCTTTGGTTTATGGGTTAAAGAAGACGGGCCCCCAATACAACCTCCTTGGCAGATCATTCCTTCAATCACATTATGCTCTAACTTACCAGCCTTTAATATTTTCAATGCTTTATTACATTCGTCTACACCTTGGCATTGTATGGCCCTTAATTCTTCCTGTAAATTTTGTTCTGCCAATGCCTGTTCCAAAGCTTGGGAGACTCCTCCACTTCTAGCAAAAATCCTCCCATAATAGGAAGCATTATCTAAGGAATCTTCGTCACACTCTTCGATGTCAATTCCAGCACCATCCAAAAGAGCATTTAATTCTTCAAAGGTTAGGACATAATCTATAGCATCTTTTACATCCTCTTTTTGTGCCTCCATTTTTTTAGCAATGCAGGGACCAAAAAATACTACCTCACTATGGGGATGCATATTTTTTACCATCCTGCCTATGGCAACCATGGGAGATACGGTAGTGGATATGTGCTTTGTAAGGGTTGGATAATTTTTATAAATAAGTTCCACAAAGGATGGGCAGCAGGAGGTGGTAAGGGTGCCTCTATCTTCAATAGTTGTTGCAAATTCTTTGCTTTCCTCATAGGCTACAATGTCTGCCCCGAGGGCTACTTCTATTACGTCATGGAAGCCTAGCTTTTTGATGGCAGTTACCACCTGACCGATCTTAGCTGGCGGAAATTGGCTGGAAATGGCTGGCGCAACGAGTGCAAATACTTGCTTTTTTTTATTTCTTAATTTTTCCACTACATCTACTATAGAAGATCTGTCTTCAATGGCACCAAAGGGGCATCGATATACACAGGCTCCACATTGTATACATTTATCATAGTCAATAGAGGCTTTTCTTTTTTCATCAATGGTAATGGCCCCTACTCCACAGGCTTTGTTACAAGGTCTTACCCTCTCAGAGATGGCATCATAGGGACAAGATTTTTTACATCGGCCACATTCTATACATTTTTCTTGATTAATATAAGACCTTTGATCAATAATAATGATAGCATTAGCAGGACACACCTCTTGACAATGATGGGCTAAACATCCCCTGCAGGCTTCAGTAACTGTAAAGCGGTCAATGGGGCATTCGTCACAAGCAATGTCTATAACTTCTACCCATTTATTCTCCTTTTTCTGCCCTCCTAGGGCAAGTTTTACTCGTTCTTCGATAATGGCTTTTTCCTTATAAATACAGCAGCGAAATCTCGCCTTGTTTCCTTCTATGATCCTATCAGGGATTTCTTGCATCTCTTCTTGTAAGGTTCCTTTAAAGGCAAGACTGGCAACTTCTTTTAACACTTTATATTTTATTTTTTGTACATCATTTTCAAATTTTTTCATCGACAAACTCCTTTATATATAACGAATATAAACTTTTTTCCCTAATTGTTTTACTAAACTTACGAGTTGTTGCAATACTTTTCCTTTTATACTAAGTTCCGCGGGAAACTCAGGGTTTTGATGGGCTGGATTCATGGCGTTGCCAATAAAAAGCTGTAAATGGGTACAATCCTCTATAAGCATTTTCGCCACACTTTGGGCACCATCTTTTAAATTTTTATTATCTATTGAATTAAAATTTTCATTGCGAATATAGTTTTTCAAAATCTCTACTACCCTATGGAGGGTTAAAACCCCCTCTGTAACTAAGTCAATCCCCCTTATTTTCCCCATGGGAGGAATCTCCGGGGAAATAGTTGACAGATCCACAATGAGTTTTTCCTCTAGTTCTCTAGCAATGATATTCCCTGCTGTACCACCACAGACAACTTTTTTGCCCTTAGATTTCATAAATTCTTTTACCATTTTACTGTCGGTAGTAGGATTAATAGGAGGACCTGCAAATAAAGAAACCCATTCAGGAGATCTAAGTTTTATGGTTACTGCAGTGGTGTCATCTCCTGGCTTATTAAAATATAAATCCTTACAGGTTGCAATAAGTCTCTTAGAAACATTTTTAGCGCTTTTCTCGGTATAATAAGTTTTTAATAAAAATTGAGATACCTGTTCCCACTGCCAGCCTAGATTGAGTGCTGCGCCAATGCCTGCATGGATTACTCCATCGCTTAGGGCAGTCAGCATATCTCCTTTTTTAAATTTTATTCTGCTTTCTTTTATCTTTTTTCCATGGATTTCAATAAAATTATTATTTAGTTCTTCAATTTGTCCATCCCTAATTAAAACAATAGGTGGATTATCAAATTCTAGGATATATGCTTCTCCACTTTTAAAGATTTGTATTATGGTAAAGGTGGAATAGGCCAACTGCCTTATTTTACAAGTGGGCAGGGTATGGCTGAGGGTATCCACGACTTCAATGATATCCTCTCCTTTTTTTAACATAGTAGAGACAATACTCACCGTTAAAGTAGAAAGGATATTGGCTTTCACTCCACTCCCTAGTCCATCTGCCAAAACTATAATGGTGCTGTCCTTTCCGTAAACTACCTCCACTTTATCTCCACATAGTTCCTCAGAAAACTTATTAATACTCTCATAACCAACATCAATAAAGTTTTCCACTGTATATGTCACCTTCCTGTCCCTGTACCAGTTTTTTCAATTGAGTAAGAGTAACCTTTGTCTCTGCAGTAGTTTCCCCTAGTAAACTAGCTATTTCTTGAGCAACTCTCATTTGTTTGTCAATGACTTCTTGAGCCATATTTAAAGTATTGGTTTTCATTTCATCTAGCGCTTTCTTATTACTCATTTCTTGAGTAATATCACTAAATATTCCCAAATACATATCTTGTTCTTTTATATAGAGCACCGTTTCTATAACAACTAAATCATAGGAAGGTAAATAACGTTTTCCTCTATAGATCAATGGGCTATGGTTTTTTACTTCATTAAATCCTGATTTCTCCATGACCATTTCTATAGGTTTTTTCAAAACCTGAACGTTCTCCCAATGAAATAATTTTTCAGCAGAAGGATTAAATTCAATAATATGAAAATTGTGGTCCAAAACAATAATGGCATTAGGAGTGTTTTGAATAATAAAATTTGATAAGGTCTCCCCCCTGCTTCTCATATAGGGTAGGCACATATATTTTTCAGCCATTCCTTGATATACGGCGATAGCTTTCTCCCTACAGGTGTTGTAACCACATCCTCCACAATTTAATTCATCTTCTTTTTTATGTTTGCCTATTTGTTTTAGAATGCTCTTTATCTCTTCTGGGCTAGGCATTTTGGAGCAAATAGGTCTTTCAATAAATGTTTTATAGACATCCTTTGCTTCAAAATGCAAATTCTTTGCTTGTTTTTTTACATCTATGGTTTTCGTGATATATTCTTTCACCTTTTCTTCCCGTATATATTTTCCCCAGGGTGATTCATAATTGCCCGGTCCATTAATACATCCACCATCACAGGCATTAATCTCTATCCATGTATTTTCTAATTCCCCATTATCTAAATAGGATAGAAGTTCCCTACAGTTTTCTAGCCCATCTATCTTTAATATCTTTCTACCTTTATCCTCCTTGTCCAAAGAACTAAGAGCCACTCCTCCAGCCAGTGGATACCATCTTGCCCTATTACAATAAGTTTGACCAAAGGAAGTAGAGGGTAAATTTTCAATAGAAATGTTTTCCTCCTCTAACCATCTATGAAGTTCATCAAAGGTTATCATTGCATCAATTACTCTATCGTGTTGAAAATGTAAGGTTTCAAATTTCTTAGATATACAAGGGCCGATGAAGACAATTTTGACCTTTTGTCCAAATTGTCTTTGCAATAATCTTCCGTGGGCAATCATGGGAGAAACCACCGGCACCATGTATTTGACCAAATGTGGATAGTATCTTTCTATGAGATAATTTACCGTAGGACAAGAGGTAGTGATCACATGATTATAGTCCTTACGATAATAAAAGTCTTTATAGAGAAGGGATATAATTTCTGCTCCCGCAGCCGTTTCTTCAATAGCATAAAATCCTAATTGTTTTAATGCTGTAACAATTTGGCCTTCTTTCTTTAAATTAAAGGCTGCAGGAAATGATGGTGCAATACTAACCACTACTTTTTGTCCATCCTTTATCCACTCCTGTATGGTCTCCAAATCGCTTTTAATACTTTTTGCATTTTGGGGACAACTATGTAAACAAATTCCGCATCCAATGCACCGCTCGGCAACAATTTCTGCTTGTTCGTCTTTTATTTTTATAGCCTTTACAGGACAGCTCCGTACACATTTGTAACAATTTTTGCAATTAGCCTTAGTAAAATTTATGATATTCATAGAATCATTCCTTTATAAGGTTTTCTATAATTGTCTCTACCTGATTCTCAGATACTGAAATGGCTGGATTATCATCTATTTTTACTGCTACAGCTTTAGTACATTCCCCTATACAAAAGGCTCCCCTTAAATCAATTTCATTTTCTAATCCTCGTTTTTGTATAACTTCTTGCATATTCTTAATGATTTTATAAGACCCCTTTAAATGACAAGCACTACCAATACAAACCTGAATAATATGCATATGTCTTCCCCCTAATAGTTATTTTATTAACAAAGTTAGCAAAAAAAAGAAGATGCGCTCATCTTTAGTATAATACAGTATACAATCTTTGTCAATTTTCTTGTTTTATCTCCCAACCTTTTAAAAAGGGATAAGGATTTATGGCCTCTCCTTCTTGATACATACCGAAATGTAAATGATCAACAAACTTCCCCTCTGTACCTTCTGGTCCATAACCAGTATTGCCAACATACCCTATTATTTCACCACCAGAGATGTTTTTTCCCTGTTTTATATTTTTTCCATAACGATCTAGATGGGCATAGTAATAATAAATCCCATCCTCTCCTGTAATTCCTACTCGCCAACCACCTAATTCATTCCACCCTACATTTTCTATTTTGCCATTACCTACTGAATAAACAGGTGTCCCTTTATCCGCAATAAGGTCAATGCCTTCATGTTTTCTATCTCCTCCATAGGTACGGTCATCCCCCCAACCATTCTCATAATGATAGGCAACATCCTTGGGAATAGGAAATTGTTTATTTCTATATATTTGATCTATCTTACTCAGTTTTTTTGATTTTTTTATTACCTTTTTAGCATATCTTTTACTTTTATAATTTCTAAGGGTTTTGTTGATGTCTCCCTGATTTTTGGTATAGAGAATAGCGATTTTTTCATATTTTTTCTCCTCTATATTTTCTGACCAATTTCTTTCTATAATGTCCATAGCGGCAAAATAATACCACTTAATGCCTATATTTTCCTCCAGGGTAAAATATAGCTCAAGAGATAGGGAAGGAATATTGTCTATATCATGGGATTTGCCCATCTTAAATAAGCTATTGAACAGTATTAATATGCTAAATAAACACAATAGTGCAAATAGCAATATTTTTTTTCTGCTTTTATAACGTCTCCTGAAAACCAAAATTTTTCCTCCTTTTTCAAAATGAAGTACTCCTTTATGGTTATTCATGAGCAAATAAAAAAATACCTCCTTAAAGGAGGTATATATTACCCAAAATGCCGTCCCCTATAATTTTGACGACCTAGTCTTACCTAGGTGGGTGTTCTATCTAAAGCTTTTGTCTTCCATTCATAGATGGCTTGACATCCACTTTAAAATTTGAACTCCCTTCAATGTGATGTAGGTTCAAAATAATAGGGATCAGTTCGAACATCTCAGGATTATGTCAACTACTTTTTAACTATCTTTATTTTAGCAGATCGTAGATAAAAATTCAATATGTGATTTTTCCCATTTTCACCAAAAATAATGATTATTTTGCTCTTTCTAGTGAAAACCTTTACTTCCTTTGATTTAATATTACATATAGGCCTTGACACTTTATAAGGGCATTTATTATTTTACCCTAGTTAGTTTTTTCTATTATATTTTTGCAAAAAAATAAGCATATCACCTGTAGGAGATAAACTTAATCTAAATTGCTTATATATCAAAGAATCTTTTAAACAATATGGTGGGGCGTACAGGACTCGAACCTGTGACTTTCACCACGTCAAGGTGACACTCTACCAGCTGAGTTAACGCCCCTAATATCTTTTTTGGAGCGGGTAAGGAGGATCGAACTCCCGCTGCCGGCTTGGGAAGCCGGTGCTCTACCACTGAGCTATACCCGCAATGTGATATATTTTTATTTTAACAGATTAATAATTCATATGCAACATGATTTTTTATCATCGCATTAATTTGAATGAATTTCCTTCTAGCTGTAGTATAATAAAAGTATAGAGAATAAAGTTTAAAGGATGATGAATGTTATGAATATGGATAAGATCCGCAATAGGATAAAAAATGCTTCCTCCTCATTAGATAAACAATTTAAATATTTTTCTATCTTGGTCCCTATCATTGAGTTAAAGGGAGAACCCCATTTGATTTTTGAAATCCGCTCTCATCTTCTTAGAAGGCAGCCAGGAGAAATTTGTTTTCCTGGAGGAAAAAAAGAATACGATGAAACTTTCAAAGAAGCAGCAATAAGGGAAACCATGGAGGAATTAAATATATCCTTGGACAATATTGAAACCATTGGACAATTATCCTCTGTCAGCACCCATTATAATAATATTATCTATCCCTTTGTAGGGGTTTTGCATAATATTGATTTACAAAGTCTACAGGTTAATAAAGCAGAGGTAGACAAAATATTTACTGTTCCCCTTTCCTTTTTCATGGAAACTCCGCCTTTGGAACATTATATTGAAACATCCCCCCATCCCCTGGAAGATTTTCCCTACCATCTGCTTCCCAATGGTGAGGATTATCCATGGTTTAGAGGAAAATATTCAGTATACTTTTATCAATATGAAGGTCATGTGATATGGGGGTTAACAGCCAAGACAATTAAAAATCTTGTAGACATTTTGCAAAAATAAAGCAGGAGAAAAAATTCTCCTGCTTCAGCTTTATCCTATATGATTTTTCTTCTGCTATTCTTAACCTTTTATCTATATCCTCATTATATTTTCCTTAAACTCTTCCACATCAGTAATAGGCTGTTGGCAGGAAAAGTTCTGGCAGATGTAGGCAGTAGATTTTTCGTCTATCATTTTTTGTTGTGCTACAAATTCTATCGTTGAATCTATAAGTTTTTTATTTTCTCCTTCATAGCCCACAACAGTTGTAATTCGGGGTAAAAATTTCCTATGGAGAATATCTATCATTTGCTTTATTTCTCTATTGTCTTTTTTGCCTACAATAACTACCTCACTAGTATTTCCCCTAGAAAACATATAGGCCATCAATAAATGAGTATGGGACATGGGAACACTGTTGACACTTTCTCCAAAGAAGGCAAATTGTTTTTCGACATAGTTCTCTAACTCCGCATCCCCAAAGATTCAAGCCAGCTTTAAAAAATTTAAGGTTGCTACAGAATTACCCGAAGGCATAGCTCCATCAAATATATCTTTTGGTCTAAACAAAAGGGATTCTGCATCCTTTCCATTGAAAAATAGTCCTCCCTTTTCTTCATCCCAAAATAATTCAATCATTTGGCCATTTATCTCTTTTGCCAGTTGTATATAATCAAAATTGTAAGTGGCGTCGTAAAGCTCTGTTAATGCCCAAACAATATAGGCATAGTCATCTAAATATCCTAGGTAGGCCCTTTCTCCTTCACGAAATCGGGCATATAATCGCCCTCTTTCATCCCTTAGATTTTTGAGAATAAAGTGTATGGATTTTTCTGCTGCTGAAATATATTCATCCTTCTTGAGAACTTTTCCTCCCATAGCTAGAGCAGCGATCATCATTCCATTCCAAGAAGTAAGTATTTTATCGTCCTTATGGGGATGAATTCTCTTTTCCCTGTACTCAAATAGTTTTTCCTTCCATTGCTGTATTTTCCCTTGATCCTTTGGATGAGATAGGCCATAGTCAATAAGGTTAGGAATATTTTTTCCTTCAAAATTTCCATAGGTAGTAATGTCAAAGAGTTTACAGAATTCCTCTCCTTCTTTTTCTCCCAATATATTCGTGATCTCTTCCTTGCTCCAAACATAAAATTTTCCTTCCACTCCTTCAGAATCTGCATCTTCAGCGGAATAAAAGCCTCCATCCGGATGACTCATATCTCTTAGGATATAAGTAAATATTTCCTCAGCTACCTGGGCATATAAGGGATTACTGGTTACCTGATAGGTCTCTAAGTATGTAATAGCCAACAGGGCATTATCATAGAGCATTTTTTCAAAATGGGGAACCAACCATTCACCATCGGTGGAATATCTAGAAAAGCCATACCCAATATGATCATATATTCCCCCTGCATACATGCTTTGCAAGGTTTTCTCCACCATGTTTAATACTTCTTCCTCTTTGTTTTCTTTCCAACAACGTAATAAAAACCTTAAATTATGGGGTGTTGGGAATTTAGGAGCAAAACCAAAGCCACCATATATCTCATCAAAGTTTTCCTTGAAATAACCCAAAGTTTCCTCCACTACATATTTCTCTATGTCCTGATGATCTACATTATCTATATGGTCTTGAATACTCTTTGTATTTTCACTACTGGTAGATAATAATTCATCTCTTTTGGTTTGCCATAATTCTTTTATTTTATTTAAAAGGGTAACCAATCCTATCCGGCTTCCCATATCCTGTTTAGGAAAATAAGTCCCTGCATAAAAAGGTTTTTGATCAGGAGTCAAAAACACCGTTAAGGGCCATCCCCCTTGACCAGTTATGGCCTGGCAAAAAGTCATATAAATGTGATCTAAATCAGGCCTCTCCTCTCTATCCACCTTTATAGCTACAAAGTGATCATGTAAAATCTTTGCCACTTCCTCATCCTCAAAGGATTCCCTTTCCATGACATGACACCAATGGCAGGTAGAATAGCCAATACTTAAAAATATAGGTTTGTCCTCTCTTGTAGCTTTTTCAAAGGCTTCCTCTCCCCATGGATACCAGTCCACCGGGTTGTGAGCATGTTGCAGTAGATATGGACTTTTTTCATGTATTAAACGATTGGATTTAGACTCTTTTTTCCCTTGCATTTATTTACACTTCCCCTTGTCATTTTATTATTCTAGTATACCCAAAAAGCTATCGGGCATATCACCTGATAGCTTTGAAAGTGCAAATTCCTTTTCTACGTTCCCATTGGGTTTGCTATGGATACTATTCCATGCTTCTCGTCGCCACTAACTGTACCCCTGTACCTAAGATATCTTCTACAATGACCTGGCCTACTTTTACAGGAGCATCGACTTCTAGAGAGTTAATAAGTTCCATGCATTGGTAGTTCATATCTTTGGGTATTGCCCCCTTGGTTTTTACTGGTAGTCGATTTAGTAAAGCACGGTTAATCTTTATGGTGGAGGTGATGACTCTTGTGGGATTGGTCATTTCTAAGATGCCATAACGTTCACCTCTTTTGCATTGATTGCCTTGAATTTTATATCCCTTGGGGTCAGTATCATCCTTTGTAATTTGCAAATGACATCCTATAGGACATACAATACAAATGATTTCTTTTTTTCCCATTATCTCTTCCCTCCCTCTTTTACTTCAACTTTTAAAGTTTTTCCTTTAGCGTTTTTTAAGAGGTCTACATCTATATTTATTCTTTCCATTTCTCCAGGAGTTAAGGTCTTCTTTCTCACCTTTTTGATGATTTCATCCTCTAGTTTTACATGAATCATGGCATCGGAATACACATCATCTGATCTCATAAAAAGGGTAAGAGTCTTCTCTAAATTATCTACCTGGATTACCTGAGGGACAATATATCGAATGCCTTTTTCTGCCTGAGCATAAACACTCTTTTCTCGTTGATTAAATCCTTCTATAATATATTTAGCCGCGTTCTTTCCTGCCTTACGCCCTTCCTCACTGACATAATCCACTAAATCATGAACATGAACCACATTACCACAGGCAAAAATTCCATTTACTGTGGTTTCCATTGATTCATTTACTATAGGTCCTCCTGTAATGGAATCCAATTTTAAATGGGCACTCTTGGAAAGTTCATTTTCGGGGATTAATCCCACAGATAGAAGCAATGTGTCGCAGGAGTAATACTTTTCTGTACCTTTTATTGGTCTTTTCTTTTGGTCTACTTGGCAAACTTCTACTCCCTGTACTCTATCTTTTCCATCTATTCTTGTTATGGTATGACTTAGTAGCAGTGGGATGTCATAGTCATGGAGGCATTGAACAATATTTCGAGTAAGTCCCCCCGAATAGGGCATAATCTCTGCTACTCCCATGACTTCTGCCCCCTCTAAGGCAAGCCTTCTTGCCATAATAAGCCCTATATCTCCTGAACCTAAAATAAATACTTTTTTTCCTACCATATAACCTTCCATATTAATAAATCTTTGTGCTGTTCCTGCTGTGTATATTCCAGCCGGTCTGCTACCTGGAAGTTTTATGGCCCCTCTCGTTCGTTCTCTACATCCCATGGAAAGGATGAGGGCCTTTGCTCTTAAATTAATCAATCCATCCTTACTATTTATAGCACTTATTGTCTTGTCTTCTGTAATATTGACCACCATGGTGTCCAATTTATATTCAATTTCTAGTTCCTTTAATTGCTCTATAAATCTCTGAGCATATTCGGGGCCAGTTAACTCTTCCTTAAATTCATGTAGACCAAAGCCATTATGAATACATTGTTGCAAAATGCCCCCTAGTTCTCTATCCCTTTCTATAACCAAAACCTTCTCTACGCCTTTCTTTTTCGCTTCCACAGCGGCGGCAAGTCCTGCTGGTCCTCCTCCGACTACTACAATATCATACTCAATCATGTCAGCACCCCCTTATTTCTTCCCCTTATTGGTTTTTCCAGTTAATATATAGGAATTCTTGCTGTCCTTCACAATTTCATCCATGTCCTTGCCTAACTCTTTTGCCAAGATCTCCATTACCCTAGGAGCACAAAATCCCCCTTGACATCTACCGGTTCCTGGTCTGGCTCTTCTTTTTACTCCATCTACAGTGGTTGCTCCTGCTTTTCTGTGAATAATATCTACGATTTCTCCTTCAGTGATGCTCTCACATCTGCAGATGATTCTTCCAAATCGAGCATCTTTTTTTATAAGTTGTGCTTTTTCTACATCACTCAATTGGTCAAAACGTACTACTCTTTTTCGTCTAGGGTTATAATCATCTTTTTCTTTTAACTCTCCTATAATCCCGCCAAGTATATTGACTACATGTTTTGCAATAGCAGGGGAAGATGTTAGTCCAGGGGACTTAATACCTGCTACATTGATAAATCCTTTTGCATCCTTTGCTTCCCCTATAATAAAGTCTTTTGTACTAGGCTCTGCTCGGAGTCCTGCATAGGTGGTAATGACCTTATGGGCAGGAACATGGGCAGCAGATTTTCTGGCGATTTCTTCTATAATCTTTAAGTTTTCTGCTGTGGTTGTCAGGTTTTCTTTATCTTCCATATCTTGAGCATCTGGACCTAACAAAAGATTGCCGTGCACGGTGGGGGTGATGAGTATACCTTTACCTAGCTTTGTAGGACATTGAAAGACAACTTTATTGACGAAACCTCCCTCGCTTTTGTCCAATACAAAATATTGCCCCCTTCTAGGCGTGATAACAAATCTATCCTGGGATACCATATTATTGATGTGATCAGCATGAAGACCAGCGCAGTTGATAACATATCGTGAATTTATCTCTTGATGGTTGGTCATTAACCTATACCCCGTCATGGTTTTTTGGATATCTAACACCTGAGTATTTAATAAAATTTCCACTCCATTTTCTGCTGCATTTTCTGCTTGGGCAATGGCTAGTTCCCAGGGATTGATAATGCCACAAGTGGGAGCATGGAGTGCGCCTACTATAGATTGGTTTAGGTTAGGCTCCATTTCTCTTACCTTGTCCCCTGAGATAATCTCTACACCTTTGACATTATTTTCTATACCCTGTTGGTATAAGGTCCTTACTGTTTTCATTTCTTCCTCGCTAAAGGCCAATACAAAAGAACCTATCCTTTTATATTCCACATCTAGTTCATCACATATTTGATCAAACATAGGGTTACCCAAGGAGTTGAACTTGGCCATTTGGGTACCAGGTTTGGTATCATACCCTCCATGGATAATGGCACTATTGGCCTTGGTGGTGCCGTTGGATACGTCGTTTTCTTTATCCATCAATACTACTTTGATTTCATATCTAGACAATTCTCTCGCTATGGAGGTACCTATTACACCAGCTCCTATTATTGCAACATCAAACATTTTCTTTTCCCTCCCCTTTCTCTATAGACAAGCAAGCTGGAATCTTAATAAGAAATGAATTGTTTATCTATAGATATCATAGAAAAAGGCCGCACAAATCTATCCCCATTTTATCTTGGGCTTAATTTGTGCGGCTCTCTTACTCTTGCCTTACGATATAGACTTTTATTTTAATGATGATTCTCAATATATTTTATGCTTCTTCCCAGTCTAAGGCTCTTTCTACTGCTTTTTTCCAACCAGCATATAGTTTTTCTTTTTCATCTTCAGCCATTTCTTGTTGGAATACTCTATCCACGTTCCATTTCTTAGCAATCTCTTCCTTGTTCTCCCAGAATCCAACGGCTAAGCCTGCTAGATAGGCAGCACCTAAAGCAGTAGTTTCTATGATTTCTGGTCTATGAACAGGAACACCTAAAACATCAGACTGAAATTGCATTAAGAAGTTATTGGCAACGGCTCCACCGTCTACCTTTAAGGCTTGAAGATTGATCCCTGAATCTTCCTGCATGGCTTCTAAAACATCTCTAGTTTGATAGGCAATAGACTCCAAAGCAGCTCGGATAATATGATTTCTATTGGCCCCTCTAGTTAATCCTACCATGGTTCCTCTCGCATACATATCCCAATGGGGGGCTCCCAATCCTACAAAACCAGGGACTAAATATACCCCATTATTATCTTCAACTTCAGTGGCAAAGTATTCGCTATCCTTGGCATGGTCAATTAATTTTAACTCATCTCTTAACCATTGGATAACGGCTCCGGCTATAAATATACTTCCTTCTAGGGCATATTCAACCTTGCCATCTACTCCCCAAGCAATAGTGGTAAGAAGGCCGTTTTTGGAGGGTACCATTTCTTCCCCTGTATTCATTAACATAAAGCAGCCCGTTCCATAAGTATTTTTTGCCATACCCGCTTCAAAACAAGCCTGACCGAATAATGCTGACTGCTGATCCCCTGCTATACCTGCGATAGGTATCATAGCTCCGCCAAAGGTAGCTTCATCAGTATATCCATAAACTTCACTAGATTGTTTAACTTCTGGTAACATAGATGCTGGAATATTTAATTCTTCTAATATCTTCTCGTCCCACTTGAGATCTTTAATATTGTAAAGCATGGTTCTAGAAGCATTGGAATAATCCGTTACATGTACTTTCCCCCGAGTAAGGTTCCAAATAAGCCAAGTATCAATATTACCAAATAATAATTCCCCTTTTTCGGCTTTTTCTCTAGCCTCTTCTACATTATCAAGAATCCATTTAACTTTTGTTCCTGAGAAGTAAGCATCGATTACAAGTCCGGTATGATTTTTTATGTATTCCTCTAGTCCTCTAGACTTTAGATTATCACATATAGCAGCCGTTCTTCTACATTGCCAAACGATGGCATTATATATGGGTTTTCCTGTATTTTTATCCCATACTACAGTGGTTTCCCTCTGGTTTGTGATACCGATGGCAGCCACTTCTTGAGGCCTAATTCCTGCAGTTTCAAGAACTTCTCTAGCCACTCCACTTTGTGTGCCCCATATTTCCCCTGCATCATGTTCTACCCATCCAGCTTTTGGATAGATTTGGGTAAATTCCTTTTGCGCAACCCCGACTATCTTTCCATCATGATTAAACAATACCGCTCTTGAACTTGTAGTTCCTTGATCAAAGGCTAAAATATATTTCTTTTCCATAAGTATCCCCCTTAATTTATAGTGTTTTTAGAAAGATATAATACATAGATAAGCAATGTAAAATCTTAATAAAAAGTTTAATGCCCTAATGCTTTTTATTGGAAAATATCATTGCTTATCTATAATTTATTGTGAAATATAAAATATGATTGCATTAAAATATACTATGAATTTTATTAGAGGTTGTATTTTTATTCAGTTTCTCTTATCTGTAATCCTTTACAAAAAACAAGATAGAAGAAATCCGCCTAAAGTTCCTCCAACTAATGCAGCAAGATAATCAGGCACACCCTTAGAAAAACTATCTCCACTAACTACTGATGCAGTAAAAAGTCCTATTCCAGCTGCCCAAGCCATATCTACCCATGCTCCTGTTTGGAATATCATACCTACACCATGATTTAATGTCCATGTGGTGCCAACAATAAAACCTGCTGCCATCCATCCGCCGATATTTCCCCAGTTTTCAACCATTTTTCCCCATATCATTCTGATAAGAAATGGGAAAATAAATGCCCCTGCAAAGGTTGCCACTATATTTTGAAATGTCACTACTAGTCCCCCCTTCTTTATTATTTTAAATCACACATGATATAAACCTTTTTAGGCTCTAGGCCTTTTTGGATGCCAAGTATTTCTCACATTTAGCCGCCATAAAACCTCCAGCTATGCCTCCTAACAACACTACGATTAGGGTTGGTAGTGCAGCCGTAAAGGCTTCTCCGCCTTGCATAAATACATCTCTCATGGTTCCCGCCATTCCTATACCTGCTGCCATGTCTACAAAGGCTCCTCCGTTATTTACTAAACCTACAGCATGATTTAGGAACCACATGGTACCAATGATGATAAAGCCGGCAAACCATCCTCCAAAGATTCCATAAGCGTCAGCAAAGGCTCCCCAGACACTCATCACGAAGATACCTGCTATTGCGGTCCCAATAATTGTGCTAATATGCTTCATTGTTACACCTCCTTTTATATTATACTTATGTATGTGACTAGGATAAATATTCCTATAAACTCCCCAACTACACATACCATATTTTTTCGTTACTAGTGGAAATTCCTATGGCACCAGATTGTAAGCTATGAATAACATCTTCTTTATGTGTGATTAGCCCTCCGGCAATGATGGGGATATTGGTCTCTTTCTGTACATATTTAGTTACCCTAGGGATAATGCCTGGTAGTATTTCTATGGCATCGGGTTTTGTACTCTTTACAGATTTTATTCCTGTTTCTAAGGATAATGAATCTAAGGCAAACAATCGTTGTATGGAGAAAAAGTCCATTTGTTTGGCCGCCTTCACAAGATTTCCCTTTGTAGTGATGATGCCGTCTGGTGAAATATGTTCATGCATAAATTTTAAAGCCATGATGCTTTTAGATAGACCTTCTATTAAGTCTATATGAACATAGATGAGTTTTCTCTTGTCTTTTACTCTATCTACAATGTGTTTTATATTAAATATGTCCCCATGTAAAAGGAAAACAATATTACATGGGGAATGAATTGCTCTTTCAGCTTCCTCCATATTGTTTATAGCGCCAATGATCGGATTAGTATTTAGATTGTCAAAAAATTTATTGTTCATCTAACCTATCCCTTCAAATAGCAAAATCTAAAATATCTTGGAGAAGATAACTTTCATTGGTTGACATCATCATTTTCCCCTTTATGATTTAAGAGTGTTAGCGATTTCTCTTATGATAATATAGCTGGAGGTTGCACCTGGATCTTGGTGACCTATGCTTCTTTCCCCTAGGTAACTCGCTCTACCCTTTCTTGCAATAATGGTCTTGGTGAATTCTACCCCTTCTTGTGCAGCTATTGCAGCCCTTTCAAAAGCCATAATAGTATCTTCCCCATTTTCCACTGCTTTTTCCAAGGCCTCATGGGCGGGTATGAGAGCATCTAACATTGTTTTATCTCCCTTTTGAGCCTTCCCCCTAATTTTTATTCCCTCTATAGCTTCATAAAATATTTTTACTGCATCCTGCTTGTCTATATCCATTTTCCCACTGACTACCATGGATGATTTTAAAAATGCTGTACCATATAAAGGACCTGATGCGCCTCCTACAGTAGATATTAATGTCATGGCTACGGTTTTTAAGATGGTGCCACAATCCTTATCCTTTAAATCTTCTAGCTTATTGAGCACGGCAGTAAATCCCTTGCTCATATTAATTCCATGGTCGGAATCTCCTATGGGATTGTCTAAATCTGTTAAGTATTCTTTATTTGATTTTATTGCTTCTGCTATATTCTGAATGATCTTTAAAAGGCTTTTGGATGTAATCATAATTCACTCCTCCTGTAAACAGATATGGCTTACAACTGTTTGAAAGCAGGTGTATCTGCCTCTCCATCTAATAGTTCCTTTAGCTCATCATCTAATTTAAGTACACTTATGGATGCACCGGCCATTTCTAGAGACGTCATAAAGTTCCCTACTAGAGTTTTGTAGACTTTTATTCCTTGTTCCCCTAGTTTTTTATGAACTTCCCTATTTACAATATAAAGTTCCATCAATGGCGTACCTCCAAGACCATTCACCATTACAGCAACTTCTTCATCTTCTTTTACTTCCATATCATCAAGGATTTTTTCTAGGAGTTGATCTGCTATTTCATCAGCTGATTTTATGCTTTCCTTGTGAGTACCTGGTTCTCCATGTATTCCTAATCCCACTTCCATTTCATCCTCGCCGATTTCAAAGCTTGGTTTACCAGCAGCAGGTACGATACAAGGGGTTAGGGACATTCCCATAGAGCGAACATTTTTTACCACCTTATCTGCTACCCTTTTTACTTCTTTAAGCTCCAATCCTTTTTCAGCAGCTGCTCCTGCCAGTTTGTGAATCAATACGGTCCCTGCTATTCCTCTTCTACCTGTTGTATAGGTACTGTTTTCTACTGCAACATCGTCATTTACCACAACATTTTCTACAAGAATTCCCTCTGCTGCAGCCATTTCTGCGGCCATTTCAAAGTTCATAATGTCTCCCGTGTAGTTTTTAATAACCAATAATACTCCTGCCCCTCCATCTACCGCTTTGATCGCTTCATATACTTGATCAGGAGTGGGTGATGTAAATACTTCCCCTGCTACTGCACCATCTAACATGCCTTTTCCTACAAATCCTCCATGGGATGGTTCATGACCACTTCCTCCTCCACTTACTAAGGCTACCTTGTCCTGTACGGGAGAATTTTTTCTAACTAATACGTCATATCCCTCCACTCTTTTTACATACTCCGGATGAGCTGCTACCATTCCCTGGAGCATTTCCTCTACAACATTTTCCCTGTCATTAATAATCTTCTTCATTATCCCACTCTCCTTTATTTTTGTTATCATTGATTAAAAACCTGCCTTGTAACCCTTTAAACCATTAGGCTTAAACTATTATGCTAGTTGATTTTGAACAATTAGCATAATAGAGAGGGTTATGCTTAATATATATTTTAATAATTCTTAATTATGACAAGCATTGGAATATTTTCCGCAAAAAACACATGGCTACTGTCTTCCTCTTTCAAGGCAGTATTCATGTGTTTTTGATCTTATATTGATATGGTTTTAAATAGATTTTTAAGTAACTTTTCTAAAAAATGATAAAAATTTTTCCAAATCCTTTTTCATAATGTTATTTTCTAAATAGATAAAATTAAACTCTCGTTCAATAATGAAATCCTCGATTACAATTTCAACTAATTCTTTATTTTCTATCTCCTTTCTTACAGCATCCTCATACATAAAACTAAGTCCTATTTCCCTTTTCACCATTTCCTTTATTACATTTACATTCCCTATTTCTATAGTGTTTTTAAATCCCTGTAG
Source organism: Irregularibacter muris (assembly GCF_024622505.1). Lineage (NCBI taxonomy): Bacteria > Bacillati > Bacillota > Clostridia > Eubacteriales > Eubacteriaceae > Irregularibacter > Irregularibacter muris. Next base: position 337,430 of record NZ_JANKAS010000001.1, on the reverse strand, counting down.
AGTATAATTTTTATCAAATAGACCTCTTTCTAGCACCTCTCTAGAGCCTGATCCTTTTTCCCTAATGATCATAGTTTCCTCCATAATGTCTTTTAAAGAAACCTTTTCCATTCTTATAAAGGGGTGAGTGATGGGAGCAGTGAGTATAAATCGAGAAGTTTTATAAAGTTTAGTTGCATAGTCTGATTTGTTAAAAAGGCCCTCTACTAGTGCAAAATGTATTTGGCCCTTTTGTAACAACTCAAGAACTTTCTCGGTATTATCCACATACATCGTTATCCTATACTCATGAAAGGTTTTCATGAAATCATCTAAGATAGGTGGTAGAGTAAACTCCCCTATGGTTAAAGTGGCTGCAAATCTTATTTCCTTTTGTACACGATTTAATTCTTTGATTTTTTGTAATACATTTTTCTCATTCACCTTTGTGCTTAATGCATATTTATAAAAAATTTCCCCTGCCTTGGTTACCTTTAGTTGTCTATTGGAATAATGAAAAAATTTACAGTCATAATAATTTTCCAGAGATTGAATATGTTGGGTCACAGCAGGCTGAGTTATACAAAGTTCCTCAGCAGCTTTTGTATAACTTCTATTTTTATATAAAGATAAAAATGTATTTACTTTTATATCAAGCATTTTCATCACCTCTATAATTTATTCTTATATAATTATAATCATTTATAATTATATTTTATATTCAAAAGGTGATAAAATCAAAAGGAATTTATTTAAGGAGATGATGGTTTTATGCATATTAAAAAATATGTACCCGGAATATTTTTTACTCTGTTATTGGCCTATATTTCTATGTTTTTTAGTGGACTTATTCCTTATAATCTGATAGGCGCTGGTGTTTTTGCTCTATTGATCGGAATGTTATTAAATCCCGTTATATCAAAATATACATTTTTTGATGCAGGCTTAGGATTCACTTCAAAAAAGATACTACGTCTAGCTATTGTACTTATGGGACTTGGTCTTAGTTTTAAACAGGTTATGGAAGTGGGAAAGTTCTCTCTATTTGTTATGATATTTACTTTGGCCACAGCCTTTGGCGGCGGTTACCTACTTGGGAAACTATTTCACATGAATTGGAAACTGTCCAGCCTTATTTCAGCAGGAACGGGAATCTGTGGAGGTTCGGCTATTGCTGCTATTGCACCCGTTATTGAGGCTGAGGAAAGTGATATTGCCTATGGGATTTCTGCTACTTTTATTTTCGATGTTTTAATGGTTATTCTTTTTCCCATTGCTGGAAGGTATTTTCATATGTCGGATTTGGGTTATGGCTTATGGACTGGGACAGCAGTAAATGATACCTCTTCAGTAGTAGCTGCTGGCTACGCCTTTTCAGATATGGCGGGTAAACTCTCTGTTATTGTTAAATTAACAAGAACTTTGTCCATTATCCCCATTGTGCTTATATTTTCCTATATAAATGAACGCCTTTTACGGAAGGAAGCTAGGTTGGCTATGGGAAATGAGGAAGTAGCTTCTACCAGAGCAAATGAAGGTGTCAATATTAGAAAAATCTTTCCTTGGTTCATCTTGATGTTTCTTGGCATGGTAATCATTAAGAGTTTAGGTTTTGTTCCTGAATCGGTTAGCCACTCTCTTTCTAATATGAGTAAGCTTTTTATGGTCATGTCTTTAGGAGCCATTGGTCTTAGAACAAACTTTAAAAAGCTTGCTAAGTCTGGTTTTACACCGATGATCCATGGTTTTATTATTTCAGCTTTAGTGGTAGTTGTTTCCTTCTTAGTGCAGATGATGTTTGGACAAATCTAATTTACAAATGAAAATATTTTAATTTTACTTGTTGTGCTGGTTGATTACTCTTCTCCTGCCAACTGGCACAACAAGTTGCTCCATTTTAATGATAGACCTTCTCTTTTATGATGTAACTTTAGATTTAGAAAATTTTATAAAATCAAAATCCAATATTGCTTTTGTTTTTTCTTCAGGCAAAAGGGGTTTTCCCCCTACATATTTATTCATAAAATTTAAACATGATCCTATCATACTGCCTAAAATAATAGCCGATACTAGTGTTCCAATATGTAAGCCCTGTAACTTTCTAAAAAATAACATACTAGAAGCAAAGGATATGGTAAAACAAACCAGATCAAATCCTGTTTTAAATTTTTTATATTTAATATTTTTTATTTCTGTAATTTCTTTTACAAAAGTGTCAAAAGGAAGAATAGGATAATTGCTTTTTATTAGAGAGGCTAGACCTACAGAAATAACTACCGAGGATAAAATAAATAACATAATTCTTTCCACGAGTGTACTGGCTGTATAGAAAGTCAAAAGTCCACCAAATAAATCTATAGTCACTCCGAATAAAAAAGCAACGATAAAGGACATTAAATGCTTTACTGTGAGTTTTTTAATCATTATCACTAAAAGTAGTAAGGAAAAACCATGAATAATATAGTTCCATTGTCCAAAACTTAATTTTGTAAAATATAAGCTAAAAACATAGGGAACAGATGTGGCAACTGAAATGCCTAAATCTGATTTAACCACCAATACGACACCCAGACTTAAACATGCTAATCCTAATAAAAATAAAAATAAATTATAGATTTTTAATTTTTCCATATACGCCTCCAAAGAATCGTTTTTTATGTAAACATAAATATGACATTGCTTTTCCTATATACTATATAAAGCAATGTCATATTTAGATCCTAATTATTTTAAACTGTATTTCAATATACTTATTTTAATTTGTTATCCTGATCATCCCATACATATAACGCTTTACTATTCTTTAATTCCTGAATTTCCTCATTACTATATCCTATTTCCCTTAAGATTTCTGGCCCTTGTTCTCCAATTAGCGGACCACGATTATAATCTGGTCTTCCCATCTCCGCAAATTTTACTGGTAAACATACTAATGTTCTTTCATTACCATTATCGTATTTCATCTTGTAGAAGCAATTATTTGCCCATGCTTGCTTATCCTCTAAAATTTCTTCCCAAGACTGAGCTACACTAAAGGGAATATCCGCATTGGTCAAAATTTCTTTCCATTCTAAAACTTCCTTGTTTTTCATAGCTTCTGCTACAATATCATATACTTCGGTGCCAAGGTTTTTTGCCTGTAAGTTTTGCACGGGGAAGTAATTTTCATCATCCACTAAATCTTCCCTACCAATAGCAGTCATAAACCTCTTATAATAGGTATTATAATCAGGCATACAGGTTTGAATATATCTACCGTCCTTAGTTAGCCATGCAGTATTAAATGGGTTATCTGCTTCGCGAATATCAATAGGATATTTTTTCCCAATATCTTTATATTGGGCTGCTTGCACCATCATCCCCATATTAAATATAGCACTTTCAAATAAACTTGTAGTGACTTTTTCGCCCTTTCCAGTGGTCTTTGCTTGATAAAGTGCCGCCAAGATTCCCGCTACTAAGTTCATTCCTACATTATGATCACCAACTCCCGGTACCACATTCATAGGTCTGGAATCCTTTTGTCGTAAAGTTTCTAGATATCCACCTCTTGCAAAGTAGGCAGTAAAGTCAAAACCTGGAAGATCCTTATCAGGTCCAAATTCACCATAACCTGTGCACATAGCATAAACTAAACTAGGATATCTTTCTCGTAAAGCTTCATAATCCAATCCGGCTCTTTCTAATGCTTGCACCCTCCAGTTGGTAATTAATATATCGGCTTGATCTAATAATTTGAAAAATGCCTCTTTTCCCTTAGGATCTTTCATATTAAGAGAAATACAAGATTTATTTGCATTTTCTAATTCCCAGGTAGTGTTTTCATACATATCCAAAGGTCTTCCTTCAGATGGTGCTGTATATCTTAAGGGATCACCCTTTGGTGATTCAATTTTAATAACCTCTGCTCCTAAATCCGCTAAAAATCTACCGGCTGTTGCTGCTGCAATAAATGTAGCAAGTTCTATTACTTTAACACCCTCTAATGGTTTGCTCATGATTTTACCTCCTTTTAAGTTGTAAATTTTTTCACACTAAAGATATCTATCATAATTATTAGTAACTGGAAGCACAAGAAAGAGAATTGGATCTTTCCTCTAATTTATCTAATTCTTCAATAATTGTAGGGATGACTTGATATAAATCCCCGACAATGCCAAAGTCTGCCGTTTCCAAAATAGGTGCAGCCTCATTGGTATTGATAGCAATAATATAATCAGAATTTTGCATTCCTGCAAGATGTTGAATAGCTCCTGATATTCCACAGGCAAAATAAATCTTAGGCTTAACCGTAGTTCCTGTCTGACCAATTTGGTGTGAATGATCAATCCAACCGGCATCAACACATGCCCGAGAAGCTCCTACCATTGCTCCTAGTTTATCTGCTAATTTTTGTAGGAGTTCAAATCCCTCTGGTTTTCCAAGTCCCATACCACCAGAGACAATTATTTCGGCATCTGTTAAAGATACTTGATTCTTTACGGTTTTTACAATATCTATAACCTTTGTGCGAATATCTCCATCGTTAAATTCTACCTCTAACTTGACAACTTCTCCCTTAAGGGAACGGTCATATTGGGCCTTATCCATAACCCCTGGTCTAACTGTGGACATCTGTGGTCTATGATCTTTACAAACAATGGTTGCCATTAGGTTACCTCCAAAAGCTGGTCGAGTTTGTTTAAGATATTTGCCCACAGGATCAATTTCCAATTGGGTACAGTCTGCCGTTAACCCTGTATTGGCTTTAACCGCAAGGCAAGGCCCTAAATCCCGTCCTATATGGGTCGCTCCTAGCAATACAATTTCCGGTTTATATTTTTCAATAGCTGAATAAATCACCTTTGTATAGGCATCTGTTCTATAGGTATTTAGCTCCCCATGGTCAGCAATATAAACTTTTTCCGCACCATGGGCAAAAAGCTCATCCGCTAGAAAATCCACATTATGGCCACAAAGTACAGCGCAAAGTTCTGTGCCAATTTCCTTTGCTAATTTTTTCCCTTCTCCTAATAGCTCCATAACTACAGGCATAATTTTACCATCTCTTTGTTCAGCAAAGACCCATACCCCTTGGTATGCACTAATATCCTGTGTGTTTTTCTTTTCCACTTCAGTTTTTTCTATAGCATCAAAAGGACATTTTTCAACACATACACCACATTCAGTACAGGAAGTTCCTATCACTGCCAATTTGCCTTCCATGGTTATCGCATCAAAGGGACAGTTCTTTACACATATAGAACATCCTTTACATTTCTCATCGATTACATTAATTGCCATATTTATTCACCTGTCCTTTCATTAAATTAAATGTTCTTGAGATAATTTGTTAACTAACTTATTTGCAATTTCAGATATATTGCCTTTAAATATTTCCCCTTTTCCTTTTTGAGGGGGAGTAAAGGATCGAAATACCTGGGTAGGTGATGCACTTAACCCACAATCCTGAGAATCCAATTCTAAATCCTTATGATTCCATATCACGATTTCCTTAGCGTAAGCATCTAAAATGCCGCTAACTGTCATATATCTAGGGTCATTTAATTCTTTTACACAGGTTAGTACACAGGGCATTTCTACTTCTAATACTTCATAGCCATCTTCCAGTTGTCTTTCCACTATACATTTACCCTCTTGTAATTTTACATCCTGTACATAGGTAACTACTGGAAGATCCAATCTTTGGGCAGTTTGAGGACCTACTTGGGCGGTATCACCATCAATGGCCTGTCTTCCGGCAAAAATGATATCTACATCCCCTACTTTTCTGATTCCTGCTGCTAGGGTAGTGCTGGTAGCACAGGTGTCTGCTCCTCCAAAGGCTCTATCGCTTAATAGATAAGCCGAATCTGCCCCCATAGCCATACATTCTCTTAGCATTTCCTCAGCTTGAGGTGGTCCCATAGTAATTACAGATACTTCTGTGCCTTTTATTTCATCTTTGATTTTTAATGCTGCCTCTAGGGCATTTGCATCGTCAGGATTCAGAATACTGGGGACACCTTCCCGAATCAGCGTCCCTTTTACAGGATCTATCTTTACTTCATTGGTATCAGGTACTTGTTTTACGCAAACTAGAATTTTCATCTATCATCTTCTCCTTTCTATTTCTTGAGCAATTGCCCTGCGATTACCATTTGTTGTACTTGAGTAGTTCCTTCGTAAATTGTAAACACTCTACAATCCCTATACATTCTCTCAATCTTATAATCCTTTATAAAACCGTAACCTCCATGAATTTGTAAGGCTTTTGCACAGATTTCATTACAAACTTCTGAGGCATAGTATTTTGCTATAGAAGCTGCCTGGGTAGTATTTTGATTGGTGTCTTTCAAATAAGCAGCTTTATAAGTTAATAATTTTGCTGCTTCTAATTTTGCTGCCATATCTGCTATCATAAAGCTTATTCCTTGGAATTTTGCAATACTTCTACCGAATTGTTTTCTTTCTGCAGCATATTTAATGGCTTCATCTAGGGCTCCTTGGGCAACACCTATGGACTGGGCAGCTACACCAATCCGTCCAACATCAAGAGTTTTCATGGCATTAATGAAACCTTTCCCCTCTTCTCCTAGAAGATCACCTTTATGCACCCGTACATTTTCTAGAATAATATCACTGGTTGCACATCCGATTAATCCCATTTTATCTTCTGGTTTACCACAGGAAACACCAGGTAATGTCATATCTACTATAAATGCACTTATTCCTTTAGTCCCCTTGGTTACATCTGTTTTTGCATATACAACTGCATAATCTGCTAAGGGAGCTGCCGTAATAAAAGTTTTTCGTCCGTTTAGTATATAATAATCCCCATCCTTAACTGCTTGGGTAAGCATTCCACCAGCGTCAGACCCCGCATCAGGTTCGGTTAAAGCAAAACACAATTTTTTCTCATTGGTTAAAATAGGTCGTAAATACTTATCTTTTTGTTCTTCAGTACCTTCTAATAAAAGAGGTCCACCGGATAGGGAGTTTGGAGAGGAAACATAGATACTGGCCACACCACTTACTCGGGCAATTTCCTCTACCACGGTAACATAGGCTCTATGATCTGCTCCACTCCCCCCATACTCTCTAGGAATTTTAATCCCAAAAAAACCTACATTGGCCATTTTCTGTAGTATTTCTTCGGGGAATTCCCCGCTTTCCTCTATCTTGTCTAATATTTCAGTGGTCAATTCTTTTTCAGCGAACTCCCTGGCTAGTTTTCTAATTAGTTCATGTTGCTTTGTAAAAAACATACTAGATCCTCCTCATTCTTTGGATTTATTCTATTAATGGCTTGTTGTTTTAAATCATTAATCCTAACTTTTCCACTTGCTGTGTGGGGAAAGTTATTAAATATCAATATATGCTTTGGAACTTTATACTCCGCTAATCTTTCTCCTATAAACTTCTTCAATGCTACTGTGTCTATTTCTTCTCCTCTTTCAGGAATAATGCAAGCCACAATTTCTTCTTGTAACACATCAGCTTCTATTCCTATAACCTTTACATCTTTAATTTTTGGAAAGCATCCAATGCATTCTTCTATTTCCAAGGGGGAAATATTCTCCCCACCCCGTATAATCATTTCCGATGCTCTTCCTGTGATGTATAAATATCCATTATGATCTAAATATCCAAGATCTCCGGTAGATAGCCAGCCCTCTTCATTAATAGCTCTCTGAGTCTCTGTAGGTGTTTTATAATAGCATTTCATTACATGATAACCCTTTGTTTGTATTTCACCTATCTGACCCGGTAACAACTCTTTCTGGGAATCCTGATCATAAATTCTTAGGAAAACATTATTAATGGTCCTACCTACTGTCTTAGATTTTATCTCCAAGGAATCCTCATAATCAGAAATAGTAATACAGGGCGAAGCCTCAGTCTGCCCATAAGAAGGTTGTAAATGACTAATGTGAAAAGTTTTACACAATTTCAAATAATCACTGGCAGATATGGGAGAACCAGCTATAATTCCTGACCTTATGGAAGATAAAGGATATCTTGAACGCTGTTTATTATGCAACATAGCAAGAAACATAGTGGGAACACCATTTAAAATGGTACAGTTCTCTTCATAAACTCTTTTTAAAACCTCTAAAGATCTGCACTGTTGTAATAAGTGTATAGTACACCCTGCATGAACTGCTGCTAATAAACTAGCCGTTATACCAAAACAATGAAATAAAGGAACGGCGATACACATCCTATCCTCATTAGTCCAACGCATATTTCTAGCAATTTCTAAAGAATTATTGTTTAGACTATAATGGGAAAGCATAACTCCCTTTGGTAGCTTTGTCGTGCCAGAGGTGAAAAACATTGCTGCCGTATCATGGATAGATATTTTACTTTGTTGTTGGAAAAGTTCCCTTAACTCTTCTTTAGTTGGAGGAGAACTTTTTTCTTGCAGTCCCTCCCAGCTACCATCTCTGGATTGGCCGATAGCAACACAGTTTTCCCCTTTGAGATATCCAATGGATTCTAATCTTTTTAAAATACTTTCACAATCACAGTCTTTATAGGAATCACCATAGCATATAAATTCTATATCCGCATATTCTAATACATTAGATAGCTCCTGTTCTTTGTAACAGGTATTAATTAATACAGGTATAGCTCCTAGCTTTATCAGTGCAAAAAAGTTGATAATCCAATTTGGACTATTGATACTCCAAATGCCTACATGGGTTCCCTTTGTTATCCCCTTTCTCATAAAAAAAATAGCAACATTATTGGATCTTAAGTCAAGGTCACTCCATGAAAATTTCTTTCCCTTATATTCCAATGCTAGTTGTTCGGGAGCCTGATTCACTCGCTCCCGAAAACTATCATATATGGTTTTCTTTTCTAGCTTAATTGCAATCACCTACTTGTTGATTTCTCAACCTTATCAATTTTACCCATTGCAGTAAGAATCATGTGGATAATATAGGGAACAATCACAACAGCTATGGTAATATATCCTAAGTATCCATATCCCACCTTAACCAATGGCAATAAACCAAATTGGGCGATACAGAATGCTAATATAACAAATACAAATGTAGTAATAATAGTTAGTTTTGAAGGTTTTGTTTTTCCATTAGAATCTTTGGATTGTTCTTTGTCATATTTAACCACTATACGGTTTACAATGCCAGCGATCATGTTTACTGCAGTAGATACTGCACCAAGGATAATTAAAATAGAAATGATAGGCGTCATAAAAGAACTTCCTACCCCGTTACGAATTAGGGTTAAGATTGGAATAGGTTGTTGATCTATTCCAGGAGTATTTACAATGGCTAATAAACCTAAAGTGGAAATAAAGATGATGCCAGCATTTACAATTACTCCATAAATCATACTTGTTTTTGCATCCTTTTCTGAAGTAAAGGCCTTCGCATGTTGTACTAACAATCCAATAGAAGCTAATTGAAAGAAGGCATAAACTAGAGAACTCCATATAGCTGGCCCTACAGGTGCTTCTTGGCTGGCTAAAGCCTTGATGTTAGCAGTAATATTTCCCCATTGGGCAATAATATTAGGGATGTACACCACTAATAATCCAACAATAATAATGACTGATAAAGTAGAAGCTGCTTTACGAACAATTTCTGTTCCATATACCGTGGTAATGAAAATAAATATTCCTATAATTACTGTACATAATAAGTAGGGAATTCCTATAAGCTCAGCCATAGTAGATCCACCAGTGGCAAAAGCTACTGAGGGTGCTAAACAAAGTAAAATAATGTAAACTATTTCATATAAATTTGAAAAGATTGGAGCAAATTTTCCATAAAAACTATCATTAAAGCTTCTATAGTCATATACATCGTGTCTTTTTGCATATCGAAGAGCATACCACTGAAAAACAGCACCTACCACTTGAGCTAAAATTGGTGTGATTAAAGTCCAGATGCCAAATACAATAAAGTATTGAAACAATTGTGCACCTGATGCAAATCCTCCACCAAATTGTGTAGTAAACCAAACAAACGCTACACCAACTGTCACTGACATGTTATTCTTATTGATTAATTTCATAACGTTTCCCCCTATTCATAGGAATTTAATTTATTTTTTAAAGATTGCCCAATTGGTTTTCTGCAGCATATATTTTGTAATCTTTAATTTGTGCCGCAGAAAAATTCAGTCTCATGTGCAATAAGAATTACTTTATTAAATATTTTCTTTAAAGGTCTGAATCATCGTTTTTGCTTGCTCATAATTTACCATTTGTCTATCTACTTCAATTTGGATGCAATGAAGTGATGCAGCATCACATGCTTTTTTAATAATGACATAATCAAATTCTTCCGGATCACAAAACTTAGTCATAACCATTAGAATCCCCTTAGCCCCTCTATCCTTGGCCATATTTACAATATAATCAGCTCGTTTTTTATCAACATCATATAATACTGAACAATAATCCATCTCTGCGAACTTATTAGCTAAAGCCTCCAATGCTGTATCCGCTGGTTTAGTATCTACTCGATATTGTCTTGATTCATGAGCGATATCGTCCCCAACAATTTGGAGATTATTTTCATCAAAAATAGATAGTAAGCTTGGATTATCTGCTAAAATACCAGAAGTAACCACTTGAATCTTTTTATTTTCTTCCTTTGGCATTTTTTTAAGCTCTTCAATTAATTCTTTAACCAGTAAAGTATGTTGTTCTTTTAACATAAAATAAGCACTTTTAAAAATATCATTTCTTTGGCTGGCTGTTATAGAGGGGTAATCTCCTAATAATTTAGAGATTTCTCTCATCACAGCATTGTGTTTGTTATATATTTCACTTGACTTTTCCAAAGAATGATCATCAAATTGATGACCTGTTATTTCTTCTAAATCTTTGATTACTCTTTCGTAACTCGCCTTAGTAAAACCAATGCCTGGCTTAATCTTTCTATTTTGGGGGTAGTTCATAGGGATAAGAGGAATGCCTGAAACACCATATTTCCAGTTTTGTCCCAAGGATTTTAGGGAATCGCATAAATTAGGAATAACCATAGCACTGACCCCTTCATATTCTCCACCTACTCCAAGTTCTAAAACAGATTGAGCAATACTACAAATAAAAGCTGGAAAGTATCTCTTGGATTCCTTTAATTCCATATCTGCTCCCCACACGCCAAAGGGAACCATATCCATTGAATGAATAATCTCTTCTGGTGTATAAACAGGAGCACAGGCTACTGCTTTCTTACCTTCTGCTAAATATCTTTCCAGTTGCATTTTTGGATTGGTTGCAACTTCATGAAATTTATCCAACATTTTTTTAATATCTGCCATTATCTGTTCCCCTCCTTATTTGCTTCCATTATCTCTGTTAATCCTTGTACCCTGGTATCATACTGGGCTTCAGAAAAGTTACGTGGATCAGCCTGGTCTCCATCAAAGGAAGTTACAGGAAGTTCACATTCCTCACCAATTTGACGACTCATTTCGTACATAAATCCACTCCACAACTTACAGGATCTATTGGTGTGTACTAAGAGTCCCTCTGCTCTTGTCCTCTTTACAATATCAATTCGAACATCCCTTGCCCTTTCCAGATTCATACAATTAGGTACTTTACAGTAAGCCTTAATAAGACCGTCAAAATCGTCATAACAAACTCCAAAAGCATCTGCATAAATAGTCGCTACCATATTAATGCCCCGGTTTTTTAATCCAGTGAAAGTGGTTCGTAGATGTGGCCAACAGGCAATCCCTTCAAACATAATTCTATGTTTCTCCTCTGCCCTAAAGGTACTGCTTCCTTCTTGTACCGCTTTTTTATACTCTTCTGTCAAAGTTTCAAAGGCTTCTGCTGCCTCTACGGTACCCCTAGCACAAACTGCAACGGCCATGTGATTAAGCAAATCAAATCCACTTAATGGTGAGGGCTCATATTTTGTATAGGATGTAGCTTCTAACCATGCTCGTGAGGTGCGATTGGAAATGGCCATAACTTCTTTAAACTTTTCATCATCCCACCTTTTCCCAGTGATTTCTTCTAATTGCTTTATGGCTTCTAAAAATTGTCCTTTTACATAAGCTATTTGGGCATCAGACACCTCATAATCTGTAGTAAAGGGGATGTCTATCATAATTAAAGGAATATTTAATTCCTTTGCAAGGTTTTCATACCACTTAATCATGCAATTACATATATTATTACAACATAGTAGAAAATCAGGTTGGGGCATATTCTGTTCTGGTGCATCCTTAATTTTGGCATAAGCTAAACTTATCCTAGCATAGGCACAAATATCATTAGAATAGCCATCACTTTCTGCGATTTCACACAGTTTTTCGCCAGCTCCCCTAGCGGCAATAGCGGCTGCTTGGTTTTCCGGATAACATACCTTTAAACCTAGGGTCTGATGAATTTCTTGGGGGAAATTACTGGCACACCATCCTACCATTTCACCCCGATCCTTTGCCTCTTGGGCCTCTTGATAATGCTTCACAATAATCTGATTGAGCTTATACTTTGCTGAGTTTGGATCTACTGGGCGTCTTTGTTTTTTTACTGCTTCTGCCATAAAAATACCTCCCTTTATTTATTTGCTTTATCATAAGCGAGTAAAGCTGCACCTAAAGCACCCATAAGCTGGGCATCTTTGGTAAATACAATGTCAGTTTCTAAAAAACTTTCTAGGGCTGTTCTTACTCCACCATTTTGTGCCACTCCACCGCTCATATAAACTTTTTCTCTGATTCCAATTCTTTTTGCTAGAGAGCCTACTCTTCGAGCCACTGATTCACAAATTCCTGCTACTAAATCTGGTAATTTTACCCCTAAGGCTAGCTGAGATATGACTTCTGATTCGGCAAATACCGTGCAAGTATTTGAAATTCTTACGGGATTACTTGATTTGGCCGCTTGCTTTTCCAAATCTTGAATATTTAATTGCAAAATATTGGCCATGACATCAAGAAATCTTCCTGTACCAGCTGCGCATTTATCATTCATTAAAAAATTCAACATTCTGCCCTTCTCATTTAGGGCAAGTACTTTTACATCCTGTCCACCTATATCAATAATTGTGCGAACATCAGGACATGTAAAATGTACCCCCCTTGCATGACAAGTTAGTTCACTCACTTCTTCATTTGCTATCTTAAAGGAAGTACGCCCATATCCTGTGGCCACTATATAAGCAATATCTTGTTCAAGAATAGGTGCTTTCTCTATCACTTCTTCTAATGCCCTTTCAGGTCCATTGGTACCTGTGCCGGCAGCAACTATTGATGAGGAAACAAATTCTTTTCCATCTTTTAAAATCATACATTTTGAGGTAGTGGAACCCACATCTACACCTAGTGTATACAATTTCCCCCCTCCATTTCATGGATTCTAGAATACTTGTATACAAGTATTCCGAAAAATAATTGCATGTATTGTTTTTATTTCTATAAGTAAAATTAACACATGCTAAATCAAATCATGATCTTTATCTAATTAATCGTCAAAAATATTTGTTAATGTTTTGTCTAGTTAAAATATTAACACCTATTCCTGTGTTTGTAAATAGATTTTTATAATTATATACAAAAAATCATACCTTGGTGATTTTCTCTAAAATATTGAGCAAATATTGCTTATATTTCGTGATTTTATTATAAAATCACCAATTTTTAGAAATCACGGGTATGATTTTCTTGAGTATTTTTAGTTTTTATTCTATTCAGATAGAAAGTGAAAATATTGAGGGAAAGCTTGACTAGATTCTGTACTGGCTTCTGCGATTGTCCTTATATGTTCTTCTATATGGGTTTGAGCTAATTTTAGATCATTATCTTTCAGTGCCTTTACAATTGCCTGATGTTCATCAAATATGTCAGATAAACTATGGGTATAGCTAACATATAAATTTCTCCATCTATTGACATGGATTAAAGGTTCCTTGATTAAATCAATTAGTCCCTTTCGTTTACTTCCACTTATTAATAAATTGTGAAATTCTTCATCTAACATTTTATATTCGTCAGGATAGCCCTCACGATGATAATATAATTTTTGTTGTTCTAGATTTTTTTCTAATTCTTTAATTAATTCTTCTTTATGGGGAAGTTTTATTATCTTAGATAAACATTCCTTTTCTAAAGCATTCCTTAAAAATAAAACATCATTTACATAATTGACATCAATTAGACTAATATATGTACCTCTTTGAGGATATATTTCAACTAGTTTTTGTGCCTTTAATCTAGTAAATACTGTACGTATTACTGAACGTGATACATTATATTCCGCACAGGTTTCATTTTCACTTATCTTTCTTCCAGGCTCAAGCTCTAAGTTAATAATTCTTTCTAACATATCTTTATACACTTCATCCACACTGATAGGCATTGCATTAGATTTTAAATACATTGTTGCTCCTTTCCCTGAAAACTTTTTTCTTCTTTTATTTACAAGAAAGATGGTATATTCAATTATTGTACAAGTTAAATCTCCTATTTAGCTTGCACAATACCTCATATTATTAGTTTATCAATCTTTCCCTTATCTGTAAATATCACCAATCCATTATTACTGTTAGGGAATTATCCTTTATTCTGAGGGATAAAGTTTCCATAGATACTAGAATAATTACACTGCTTTTTAAGAATTTTTCATAATAATAATAATAATAATAGCAATGAACACCAGCAATGTTAATTAATTGTCCTTAATTTTATAATCACCTTATTAGGAGGAAGATTTGCACTTAACCTTTATGTTATTCGATAAAAAATGATTAAATATTTTATTTCTCTCCCTTAGCAATAGGGTAGTCTCTATAGGTAATCCAATCACTCCAACTTCCAACATATAGTTTTGCCTTTAGACCTAGTTCATCAAGGGCAATAAAATTCATACAAGCATTTATGCCTGAACCACAATACAGCCCAATGTCCTGATAATTTTTAATATCTTCAAATCTTTTTTCCAATTTATCTTTTTCCTTCCACTCACCCTTTTCTTTTAAATTATCCTCTGCTGGATAAAGTTTGGCTCCTGGTATATGACCAGCTATTTTATCTACTGGTTCCACTTCTCCAATATATCTTTCTTTTGTCCTAGCATCAAGAAGCACAAGCGTGTCATCTTCTAACCTTTGTTGAATTTCTTGGGCAGTAATTTGCATTTCTTTGTTTATATTGATGGGAATATTTCCCTCTCGCTGTTCAGGAATATTCTTTGACAATGGATAATTTATTTCTAGCCACTTTTCTAATCCACCATCCAAGACATAGACTTTTTCATGGCCAATATATTTTAATTGCCACCAAAGTCTAGCAGCAGTAAATAATTTATTATCATCATAGGCAACAACTATAGTGTTTTTGCTCACTCCCATTTCTTCTATTGTTTTTTTAAAAGCCATTGTATCTGGTAATGGATGTCTACCCCCATGTACTCCCTTAGATCCCGATAGCTGATTTTTAGTATTTATGAAATAGGCCCCAGGAATATGGGCTTTCAAATAATTTTGATATCCGTCCTCTCCTTCAACCAAGCTGGATCTACAGTCTACTATAACAATATTTTTATCCGATATATTCTTACAAAGCCATTGAGCACTCACTAAATTTTTCATTTTTACCCTCCTCAATAAATTCCTGTAGTGCGATATTCTGTTTTCTAAATGTTTATTTAAGATAGTACAAAAACTTTGCAATTAAGCAAAGTTTTCTCACTCTTCTTCTATGATGATATCTTTTCTTTTTTTACTAAGTGCTTCTATTCTTTCAATGATACTAAGAATTTCATTGGATATATTACGGAGATCACCAGTTTCCACATTTTTATGGAGGAAAAAGCTTTCAAAGGAATGTTTAAAGGTCTCAATCCTATTTCCCAACTCTACAAATTCAGGGAAATTATTGCTATTTACAGCATTGCTAAATAGCTCAATATCCTTTAAAATAAATTTCACGATCTCTTCTTCTGTTTCAAATCTTCCCAAAGGAAGGCTATAAGGTCTAATTCTATCAATGAAAAATCCTCCATGATTATCCCGATGATAGGTATATTTTAACTTAAATTGTGTATCTGGATTAGACTCTGGATGAATATAGTATTTTACATAGACGATATTGTTATCAATCTCATCTACAGTACATCCCAGCTCTCTTAAATCTTCCAAGGCATATCTATGTAATAATGAACGTCTACTAAACATAACGCAACCTCCTTTTTGCTTTTATTCTATCATATCCTAATACAAAAAAAATAGGAATATTTAATTTTTAATTTGATTGTTTTTCTCTATCCAGGGTATATTATAACTGAAATAGGATACTTGAGGAGGTATATTATGGAGAAAATCAAAAGAATATTAAAATTTGGTATGCGTTTAGAAAAACAAGGGGAAAATTTTTATGAATACTACCGAGATGTAGTCACAAATAAGGGCACTAAAGAATTATTTGATGATTTAGCAAAAATGGAAAGAGATCATTACAATCTCTTAGAAAAAAAATATGATGAATTAAATACTAAGGATGACCTAAAGGTAATTTCTTGGGTTGTAGATGATCGAGAGTATTTTGATAGCCCAAAAATCTTTGGCCAAGCTGCAGATTTAGTGCCTACTGAAAATGAAGACACACAAATTTCTGATTTAGCAATTATGAGAATGGCCTATATCATTGAAGGAGACTTTTGTGAATTTTATAAAAATGCAGCAGAAAACGTAGAAAATGAAGAAGTGAAAAAATTCTTACTTCAACTATCAGAGTGGGAAAATGGACACAAAGAGATTTTTCAGAAGGAATATAGAAAACTATTAAAAGAAGACTGGGAGGACATGGAAAATTATCTTGCTTTAGATTAATTTATTTTTTACATAATGAATAAGAGGGAGACCGATATGGTCTCCCTCTTATTCATTATGCTTTAAGAAATATATTGATCCTCTACATAGTTTAATCTTTCTACAATACGCTTTTCACCTAAAACAGTGATAATTTTCATTAAATCTGGCCCGTGCATTTGCCCCGTAAGCATTATACGCACTGGCATAAATAGATTCTTTCCCTTAATTCCTTCTTCTTTTTGAATTTCTTTAAATATACCCTTTGCTATTGTAGGATCTAGATTTTCTGTTTTCTGTATTTTTTCTCTAAATACAGTAATCAGCTTGGGGATTTGTTCTCCCTGTAAAATATCATGACACTCTTGATCCTCTAAAGAGATTTCATCTTTAAAGAAAAGGGCAGCTTGCTCAGGAATTTGAGATAAATAGGAAACCTTATCTTTAATGGATTCTACCATCATTTCAATCCACTCATATCTTTTTTCTAGGTCTTCCTCCTGAATATATCCTGTTTCTAATAAATAAGGAATAGACAACTTTGTAATTCTTTCAACAGATGCTTCTCTAATATAGTGGGCATTCATCCAATTTAATTTACTTACATCAAAAACTGCTCCGGATTTATTGACTCTTTCTAAATCAAATAATTGTCCCAATTCCTCTATGGAGAATATTTCTTCTTCATTTCCTGGGCTCCATCCCAGTAGTGCAATAAAATTCACTAAAGCTTCTGGTAAATATCCCTTTTTCATAAAATCTTCTACCGCAACGTCCCCTTGACGCTTGCTTAGTTTTTTTCGATCTTGGTTTAGGATATTTGGTAAATGGACGAATTGGGGAGCATCCCATCCAAAAGCCTCATAAAGAAGCACATGTTTTGGTGTAGAGGGTAACCACTCTTCTCCTCTAATAATATGGGTAATCCCCATTAAATAATCATCTACAATCACAGCAAAATGATAGGTTGGATAACCATCAGATTTAATCAGCACCTGATCATCTAAGTCGTTGGTGTTGACTTCGATATGTCCTCTGACAATATCATCAAAGGTCACCAAACGGTTTTCTGGTAGCTTCAAACGTATGACATAGGGTTGTCCTTCCTTTAATTTTGCTTCTATTTCCTCTTGACTTAAATTTCTACAATGTCCATCATATCTTGCAATGTCCCCTTTAGCCTTTTGCTCATCTCTAACTTTATCTAATCTCTCTTTAGAACAAAAACAATAATAGGCCCAGCCATTGTCCAATAGTTTTTGAATATATTCTTTGTAAATAGGTAATCGTTCTGACTGAATATATGGGCCATTTTCCCCTTTTTGTATAATCCTTCCTTCTTGGATAAATGGACCTTCTTCATGATAAACCTCTGCCCAATTCATGGATTGGATAAGGCCTTCAATGGCACCCTCTACTAATCTATTTTGATCGGTATCTTCTATTCTTAATACCATTGTCCCATTGTTTTTCTTAGCAAATAAGTAATTATATAATGCTGTTCTCAGTCCACCAATATGTAAATATCCTGTTGGGCTTGGTGCGAATCTTACTCTAACCATAATAATTTATTCCCTCCTTCATCTGACAACATTTTACCATCTACAAGCTCCTTTTTCAATGTCCCTTCTGTCACAGACTATTATCGTCTTTATTTCTTGTTTTGGCGTAGTCTATAATTGCTTTTTTAAGTGCTAAAGCTCCCAGTAAAGAACAATGTACTTTTTCTTCGGGAAGCCCCCCTAATGCGTTAATAATATCCCCCTCTGTAATAGCAAAGGCTGCCATTACCGGTTTATTTTTAGCTAGCTCTGTAGTCATACTACTGGACGCTATGGCACCAGCACAACCATGTACTTTAAACTTTATATCTTTAACAAAATCATTTTCCACTTTAATATATATTTTTAAATAATCACCACAGGAGGGGTCCCCTGCCTCGCCCATACCATCATAATCTTCTATTACTCCTACATTCCTTGGATTAGTAAAGTGCTCAATAGCTATATCCGTATACAAAACAATATCCCCCTCTACCCATTTCCTTGATTTAATTTCAGTTTTTTCTATTGTATTATATCATAACTTTCAGCACTTCTTTATTTCAGGAATAGTGAATTCGCTAATTTTATAATATTTTTAATATGTTTTGTATAAATTCTTCATACTGATCCTTTTGATTTTGAATGTATTCTTCAATTTTTCCTTCATCACTCATTTCTACAAGTTTAGGATCTATAGGTAGTTTTGAAATTAACTCTAGATCCATTTCTTGAGTTATGCCTTCAATTAGACTCTTTCCAAAGATTTCTGTTTTTTCATCACAATGAGGACATTGAAAGTAACTCATATTCTCTACAATACCCAAAAGAGGAATATCTAAAGAACTAGCCATTTTAACAGATTTTTTCACGATTAATTTTACTAGTTCTTGGGGAGAAGTCACGACAATAATCCCATCTATGGGTATGACTTGCATAATGGTAAGGGGAATATCTCCTGTTCCTGGAGGCAAGTCGATAAATAAGTAATCCAATTCTCCCCAGTTAACATGGGAGAAAAATTGCTTTACGGTATTATTTAAAATAGGACCTCTCCAAATCACAGGAGATTCTTCATTGTCTAATAATAGGTTAATGGATATTGTCTTAATACCCGAGGATGTTTCTACTGGATCTATATATTTATTATTTCTATCGGCTCTTTCTTTATTAATTCCAAAAATTCTAGGTATACTAGGGCCCGTGATATCCGCATCCATAATTCCTACTTTATAACCTTGATCCTGAACTAGAGAAGCAATTAAAGAGGTGACTGAGGATTTTCCTACCCCACCTTTCCCACTCATAATGGCAATTACTTTTTTAATTGTTGAAAATTCATTGGGTTTTTCTTTTTGAAAAATCATTTTATCCCTCCAGAACATAATTATTTTTTAAAATATCTTTATTCCTTAAAGAAAATTTATCCTCAATTGGATTTTTCCCAAAGTATCTTGGCTTATACTAAGCTTTGCCTTTCTTTAATCTTCTTTCCATATAAGATTAAAGAGTTTCCAATGGAAACTCCCTAATCGTCCTTTATCTAGTCATTGTGTTATTTTGCAAGGAGTTCTCCAAAGATTCGCCCAGCTTCCTGAGCTCTCTCCATTTCCTCTTCTCTACTAAATTGTATTCTTAGAGGGAAGATAGGCTTCTCCATTCCTGTTGTTTTTATTAAGTAATTCTGGTTAATTGTTGTAAATCCTAATTTTTCTAAATGCTCTTCTACATGGACAATCCCTTCGCCACTCCATCCATAGGAACCAAAGGCAGCTGCTAGTTTCTCTTGTCCTTCTTCATCGGCTAAATGGGTCAATAATTCCTCTACATTACCTACCATGTCTGCATATTTTGTGGAGCTGCCTACTAACAAACCATCGCAATCTTGGATGGCAGATTTGACATCCTCTAATTGGGCATTTTTTAGATTAAATACAAGGGGGTTAATCTCCATTTCTTCTAATCCCTTCACTATTCTTTGTACAATTTTTGTGGTGTTTCCGGTCATAGTGCTATAGGCAATAACCACCTTTTTGTCCTTTGCATTTCCATCTATATTGCTGTACTCATCATATAACTGAATATATTTCTGGGCATTTTCCCGCAAAATATAGCCGTGGGAAGGTGCGATCATCTTCACTGGCAAATCTTTAATTTTTTTTAACATATCCCTTACATAGGAACGATGAGGATGCATAATTAGCTGATAATACACTTTATAATCTTCTTCATATTCTTCCTTAGCTAAATCATTGAAAAGCTCCTTTGTGGCAATGTGAGTGCTAAATTGGTCACAGGGATATAAGATTTTATCTTCAATGCAATAGGTAACCATGGTTTCTTCGGTATGAAGATATGGCGTTTCAAAGAATTTTAATGTTTTACCTCCAATATCTAAGGTGTCTCCCTCTTTAATAATTAGATACTCTCTATGATGAAGTTTAAACATATCCTTTAGTAATTCTGCACCCAGGGCAGTAGTTACAATTTGAGCATTCGGTGCTTGAGCTGCCAGGGCAGGTAGCGCACCTGCATGGTCGGGCTCTACGTGGTTGATGATAATGTATTGAATTTCTGATGGATCTATTATTTCCTTTAAATTGTCTACAAATTCTTTTCCAAATAAAATATCTACAGTATCTATAATGGTTGGTTTTTCTGTTTTTAGCAGATAACTATTGTATGTGGTTCCTTTTTCTAAAGTCAATCTATGAAAGGGTACCTTTCGATCATCGATTTTACCTATCCAATAGGATTGAGGTGCAATTTCAATAGCTTTCATATTATTCATCCTCCCTTAATGTTAAATAACTTTTCTTTGTCTTTATTATAAGAGTCTTAGAATATTCATTCTGTGATTTCAATCAAACTTTAAAAGTTATTTAACCAAAGGCTTTTCCTTTCATGAATAATAAATTAGAAGAGCAACGAAGTCGCTGCCCTTAAAAATCCTCTATCTCTATACACTTTGTGAAAGTGCCTCTATATTCTTCACTAAGATTTTCTTGTTTCCGATTATTTCAATTATGCTTTCTTCTTGGAGGGCATTTAATTTTCTGCTAATGGTTTCTCTAGTCACACCGATGTAATTAGCCATACCCTCTCTGTTCAAGGGTAAATTTATTAACACTCCCTCTTTATTATCCTTTCCATAATTTCGGGCAAAATCCAACAGCATCGTTCCAATTCTTGATTCTATATCCTTTGTACCAAGACTTTGCAACATGGATTGAGTTTTTTCCAACCGTTTAACCAATTCTTCTATAATATTTAAACTAATATCTGGATAATCATGGATTAGTTTTTCAAAGTCTTCCTTATAAATCATACATATATGGGTATTTTCTAAGGCCTCAGCATTATAGGTAGAATGCTGATTGATTAATATATTCATTTCTCCTATAAAATCTCCTGAAGAATATATAGATAAAATTTGTTCCTTGCCCTCTGGCGTATACCGATAGGCCTTTACTTTTCCTCTATTGATAATCATTAAATTTTTACTTTCATTACCTTCAAAGAGAATAATTTCTCCTTTTTTATACTTTCTTCTCTTAATTAATGATAATACCCTTTCTAATTGTACCTTATTTAATTGTGAAAAAATAGGTACGTGCCTAGCACAACTACGATGCTCACAATCACTGCAATTACAGGTTATGATTTCCACTTCTCTCATCTCCTCATCTTCTTCACTTATTATTGTATAATGAAAATGATTATCAATGCAAGTTTAATAAAAAAGAGGTAAGGGAAACAGTGATATGAGCCAGTTCACAGAATCCCTTACCTCTTTTTGTTAAACTATTATGAAGCTAAACCGGAGAGTACAGATACTCGGACAATAATGCCTTCAAACTTTCCTTCATCACTTACAACAGCTATAGGATATTTGGTATCTGCTGCCTTAGGAATTAAATCTTGTACATAATCACATGAATGTGCTACATGATAATCCGTCCTAATGATATCTTTTAAAGTCTTCTTGTTTTTTATAGCCTCTATTGCATCATCTATAGTAATAATCCCTTCAAGTATTCTTTTATCACCTACTACAAATAGGCTAGAGATACCATTTGAACGCATCTCTTGTACGGCTACTTTCAAACCATCTTTATTTGACACCAAGGCTGGGCTCTTTTTCATAATATGTTTTGCTTGGAGAACTTTTGAACGATCAATATCATGAATAAAGTCTTCAATATATTGGTTTGATGGATTTTCAAGAATTTCTTCTGGTGTACCTACTTGTACAACTTCTCCATCTTTCATTACTGCAACTCTGTCTCCAATCTTAAATGCCTCATTGACATCATGGGTGATAAAAATGATGGTTTTCTTTAATTTTGCCTGTATGTCTAGTAATTCTACCTGCATTTCCCGACGAATTAAAGGATCCAATGCGCTAAAGGGTTCATCCATAAGCAAAATATCTGGATCGTTTGCTAGTGCCCTAGCTAGCCCTACTCTTTGCTGCATCCCCCCACTAAGTTGGTGGGGCATAGATTCCTCCCATCCTTCTAACCCAACAGTCTTGATGGCTTCCATAGCAATCTTAGTTCTTTCCTCTTTAGAAACCTTTTTTATCTCTAGACCATATTCAACGTTAGATAAAATATTTCGATGGGTTAAAAGACCAAAATGCTGAAATACCATAGCCATCTTTTTTTGCCTAAACTCTTTTAGCTGTTTTTTATCATATTTTACAATATTTTCACCATCAACAATTACTTTCCCCTTTGTGGGTTTATTTAATAAATTAAGACATCGAATTAGAGTTGATTTCCCACTACCGGACAGTCCCATGATGACGAAAGTTTCTCCCTCTTTTACCTCCAGAGAAACATTATTCACACCGATTGCCTGTCCTGTTTTTTCTAATATCTCTTTTTTACTTTTTCCCTGCTCTAACATTCTAAAGGCTTCTTTAGGATTTCGTCCAAAAATTTTATATAAATCTTCCACTTTTAATTTTATTGTCATGGTCTACTCCTCCCTTCTCCTTCTTTTATTCTGATACCTTAAAGCTATCCGCCATACCCTGGGTAATTCGATCAAGAATAATTGCTAGGATAACAATACTTAGGCCTGCTTCAGAGCCCATGGCTACGTCAATTCGGTTAATGGCTGTAATAACATTTATACCCAGCCCCTTAGCTCCAACCATGGAGGCGATAACCACCATGGAAATAGCCATCATAATGGTTTGATTTATACCTGTCATAATGGTAGGTAATGCCTGGGGTAATTCTACCTTGATCAAAGTTTGCCATGGTGATGAGCCAAAGGAATATGCTGCTTCTTTCATTTCCCTTGGTACTCTTCGAATAGCAAGATTAGTTAATCGAATAGCAGGAGGAATTGCATAAATGGTTGTTGCAAATACTGCCGGTACTAATCCAAGTCCAAAGAGCATAATGGCTGGAATTAGATATACAAAACTAGGCATGGTTTGCATAGCGTCTAAAAGAGGCTTAACCACCATATCCAATTTTTCACTATAGGCTGTTATAATCCCAATAGGTATACCTATGATGAGGGAAATAATCACAGCTGTAATGACTACTCCTAAAGTCAGCATCATAGCTTCCCAAAGACCAAAGGTACCGATGAGGAAAATAAGTACAGCATAGGATAGACCAGCCTTCCACCCCTTTACCTTCCAACCTATTACAAATATGAAAACAATAAATATCCACCAAGGAATAATCATTAGAAAATTCTGTACGCCTAATAAAAAGTTTAAAGTCCCTGTCTTAATCACATCAAAAAATACTGAAAAATTGCTTTGTAGCCATTTTACCAATTGATCAACATACATTCCAAAATGAAATCTCAATGAATCTGGAAACATTCCCATAATTACGAGTTGTTATAATAAAACATACAACTCTTTTCACCTCATTCCTATAATAGTCTTATGAAAGGAAATATGAACAAATGTAGGAGGAAAATCTCCATACATTTGTTCATATTTTCTTAATTATTGAATAGCTTCTTTTACTTTTTGGGCGATATCTTCAGATACCCACTGAGTCCAAATATCTTCTTTTTCTCTTAAAAACCATAGTCCTGCTTCTTCAGCGGTAGTATTGTTGTCTTGCATATAGGCTAAAGCCTCACTTGTTATATCACTACTTGTTTTATATTTTTCTAAAAATTCTACTACCTTTGGTGCTTTCTCTGGCATATCTTTGTATACTGCCACTGCAACATCTACAGCTGGCCATTCAGTAGCGTAACCATCTTCCCATTTTGCTTCATCATAGGGTTCATCTTCTAGTAAAGTAAAGTCATATTTCCCTGTTACCCAAGTAGGCTCCCAATAGTAACCTACCCAGGCTTCTCCACTTTCATAGGCTGCTGCAAGAGAAGCTGCAAGACCAGAATCAGATCCAGGGCTGAAATAATTAAACTGCTCATCTAGTCCATAGGTCTCTACTTTGGTTCTCAATATTTGGTCTACCTCCCATCCAGGAGGGCCACCATATATTCTACCCTTGGATGGATCTTCTTCATCTTTAAATAGTTCTGGATATTTAGCCAAGTCTTTTACCGTCTTTAAATCTGGAGCCATAGGTTCTATCCCTCTGTCTGGGTCTCCCTTGATCACATAGGTAGGTACGTATAGCCCTTGGGCATTATCATCAAAGTTTGTAGAAGTCTTGATGATATCGCCGTTTTTTATAGCTTCGTCATATCTTTCCTGGACATTTTGAATCCATACTTCCATATAGACATCAATTTCTCCATTAGTAAAACCAGTAAAGGTGGCTGCAGTAGAACCAGAAATAACATCTGTTGGATAGCCATATCCTTTTTCTATAATGGTTTGGGCTACAGCATTGTGAAATTGAATGCTTTCCCATTGGGCATCTGCAAAGACAATTTTGTCTTTCCCACTTTCTCCTGTTGTATCATTTGTAGAACAGGCGGTAAATCCAATCATAGCAAGACTTATGTAGAGTACCAATAGAATGATTAAACTTTTTTTCTTCTTGAAAATTTTTGTCATAGTATTTGCTCCCCTCATTTTGTAGGTAAAAATTAAATCTTACTTTCTTGGTAAAAATAGATCTTTTAATTGTGACAACTCATTTATAATTTTAGGTTGTAACTTGTCTGTAATTATAACAATATTTTCTAAGTCTTGTCAATACCCTATGAGAAATTTTTACGCAAAAAAACCGCCATATCTAGTCTATATATGGCGGTCTTGTCCATCATCAAAGAATATTAAATTAAATATTATTATTTGTTTCGGCTTGCTCTTTTGCGTTTTGTACTGTCTAAAATTTTCTTTCGAATACGGGTATTTTCTGGTGTGATTTCCACCAATTCATCTTCTTCAATAAATTCTAGGGCCTGCTCTAAGCTTAAAACTTTTGGAGGAGATAATTTAAGAGCGTCATCGGATCCAGAGGCACGGACATTTGTAAGTTGCTTTCTTTTACAGACATTTACCTCTATATCCCCTAATCGAGCATTTTCTCCCACAATCATTCCTTCATAGACTTTAACTCCCGCTCCAATAAACAGCGTTCCCCTCTCTTGAGCATTAAACAATCCATAGGCTATAGATTCTCCTGTCTCATAGGCAATAAGTGACCCTTGGGAACGAGTAGGTATTTCTCCTTTGTAGGGTGCATACCCATCAAAAATAGTATTTAAAATTCCATTTCCTTTAGTGTCTGTCATAAATTCCGATGCATAACCAATTAGGCCTCTAGCTGGTATGGAAAATTCTAATCGGGAATATCCACCTTTGGATTGGGTCATATTGATTAGTTCTGCCTTTCTCTTCCCCAATTTTTCTATAACCGTACCCATAAATTCCTCTGGCACATCTATAGTTACTATTTCCATAGGTTCATTTTTCTTTCCATCTATGATTTCAAAGAGTACTTCAGGCTTTGAAACTTGGAATTCATATCCTTCTCGTCTCATGGTTTCAATGAGTATGGAAAGATGAAGTTCACCTCTACCTGATACTTTAAAGGCATCAGGGCTATCTGTTTCCTCTATTTTAATACTGACATCGGTTTGTAATTCTCTAAATAATCTATCTCTTAATTGTCTAGAGGTTACAAATTTCCCTTCCTGTCCTGCAAAGGGGCTATCATTTACAGAGAAGGTCATGGCAATCGTAG
Organism: Irregularibacter muris; assembly: GCF_024622505.1. Classification (NCBI taxonomy): domain Bacteria; kingdom Bacillati; phylum Bacillota; class Clostridia; order Eubacteriales; family Eubacteriaceae; genus Irregularibacter; species Irregularibacter muris. The sequence continues at coordinate 310,973 of NZ_JANKAS010000001.1, read as the reverse complement.
GTTGGGAGATTTTTACAAAGGGAAGGGCTTCAGGATGTTCCGCATTACATACGGTGTCCCCAATGTGAATCCCCTCTATTCCCGCAATAGCCACAATACTTCCTACCTCAGCTTGGTCAACTTCCATTCTATTTAATCCTTCAAATTCATAAAGTTTTGTAATTTTAACCTTTTTATGCAGTTCTGGGTTTTGTTCATTTACCATAATCGCCTCTTGATTGGTTTTAATGCTTCCTCTTTCTACTTTACCCACACCAATACGTCCAATATAATTATCATAGTCAATGGTAGAAATTAAAACTTGGAAAGGACCATCAAAATTCCCCTTTGGCGCTGGGATATGTTCCAGTATGGTCTCAAATAATGGCTCCATATTATCTCCTAGCTTGTGCATATCTAAGGAGGCTATCCCATTTTTAGCAGAGGCATATACAAAGGGGCATTCTAGTTGTTCTTCATCTGCATCTAGCTCTATAAAAAGATCTAGCACTTCATCCATTACCTTTTCTGGTCGTGCTCCTGGTCTATCTACTTTGTTAATACATGAAATAACTGGTAGTTCTAGTTCTAGAGCTTTTTTAAGAACAAATTTTGTTTGAGGCATAGGACCTTCAAAGGCATCTACTACCAAAACAACTCCATTCACCATCTTTAATACCCGCTCTACTTCTCCGCCAAAATCAGCATGGCCCGGTGTATCAATAATATTAATCTTTGTATCTTTATAACGAACAGCTGTATTTTTAGAAAGGATAGTAATTCCTCGTTCTCTTTCTAGATCATTTGAATCCATTACCCTTTCTTGAATCACTTGATTTTCCCTAAAAGTACCACTTTGTCTTAAAAGTTGGTCTACTAAGGTAGTTTTACCGTGGTCTACATGGGCAATAATAGCTATGTTTCTTACATCATTTCTGACCTGTTCCATGTTATTTCCTACTTTCCTATTAAATTTAAATATGATTATTTTTACTCTACATTATATAAAATTCCCCCAATTAACTATTTTAACACTTTTTGAGGATTAATAGAAATAAAATTAAAAAAAATATGATTTTCTCTCTAGTAACACTCCTTTTCTACCCGCATATGATAAATTGACAGTCAATCTTTGGAAATTATATGGAAATTGAGGTGATCTATCGATGTATAATCAAAATGAATGTCATGCTGTAGCTTATATAAAAGGGGGACCTTTAGCACCGAATATACAAGGTACGGTAAATTTCCAAGACGTTCCAGGGGGAACCATGGTATGTGCATGTATTATGGGATTACCTGAATACAAACCAGCATTAGGAAATCGTGCCCCCATTGGACCCCATGGCTTCCATATTCATGAAAATGGAAGTTGCATGATTGGTGATCCCACCGACCCCTTCCAAGCTGCAGGTGAACATTGGAATCCTTGCAATCAACCCCATGGCAATCATGCTGGGGATTTCCCTGTTCTTTTCTCTAATAATGGAATGGCGAACACCTGCTTTTTTACCAATAAGTTCAAAGTAAATGATATTATCGGAAAAGCTATTATTATCCATGAAAACCCTGATGACTATCGTACACAACCAGCAGGAGCATCTGGAAAACGGTTAGCCTGCGGGATCGTACAATCTATGTAGCCCTCAAGATTAAAAGCCCCAAGTGTGATATCACTCTTGGGGCTTTTAATCTTGAGGGCCAAGTAAATGAAATAAATTTCATTTACATCTTTATTTTAATCCTTTACCTAGAGTCTAAAATCTAGACAAGGTCCTCATTTTTAGGACATTTAATCTAATCTAGATCAAAAATTTCTAAAGTTCTATCCAGTATTCCTGTAAGATAGGCAAGTAAAACACCGTAATTAGTAATGGGAAGGTTTTTTTCTTGACAAATTCTTATTCTATTTTCCATGGTCTTTCTATTTACCATACAGGAGCCACAGTGAATGACTAAATCATAATTTTCGATATCCTCAGGAAAATTCTGACCTGCATTAAAATGGTAGTTAAATTGTTTTTGGGTATATTGATTTAATAATTTAGGTATTTTTACTCTTCCTATATCTTCATGGGAATGGCTATGGGTACAGCTCTCGGATATTAAAATATTTGCGTGGTTGGGTAATTGGTCTATAGATTTTATTCCTTCAACAAATGTTGGCAAATCCCCCTTGTATCTGGCGAAAACAATAGAGAAGGAAGTTAATTTTACTTCCTTGGATACCATTTGATCTACTTTTTTAAAGGCTTGAGAATCGGTAATCACTAGATCTATATCTTTCAAGTCTTCTAATGCTGATGGGAGCTCTATATCTCGAACGATATAACTTTTTATGCCATGATCTAAACAATCCCGTATGACCTGCACCTGGGGCAATATGATTCTTCCCTTTGGTGCTTCAGCATCAATGGGAACAACCAGTATTACTTTTCCATTATAGGGAACTAAATCCCCTACTATAGGAGGGTCTTCTTCTTGTTTTTTTATTTTAGTGATCAATTCCTCTTTTAACCTATGAATATTTGTACCTTCCTTGGAGGAAACAAAGATACATTGGGAATGGACCTTTTCCATTTCCTTTCGTTTTTCCCAGGAAATTTGATCTATCTTATTTATAGCAACAATATAGGGAATGTTTAATCTTTTGAACTCTCTTTTTGTCTTTTCTAGTAGATCATTATCTATGTCCTGGGCATCCATCACAAAAATGGCAAAGTCTGTTTTTTCCAGAACTTTCAAACTCTTCTCTACTCTGAGGGAGCCTAACTGGCCTTCATCATCCAATCCAGCAGTATCTATAAATAATACAGGTCCTAGGGGCAATAATTCTATGGCCTTATTTACTGGATCTGTGGTAGTCCCCTTAATAGGGGACACTAGGGAAATCTCCTGTTCTACTAAAGCATTTAGTAGGGATGATTTTCCAGCGTTTCTTTTGCCTACTAGAGCAATATGAGTCCGATTGGCGTTGGGCGTTTTATACATATAAATCCCGATCTCCCTCTTTAATTTTTTCTAAATTTTCTAGAAGTAGTTTTTTAATATCTTCTCTCTCTATTTTCTCAGCCTCTTTGTAAATTACTCTTTGGGCTTGCTGATATAACTCTTCATCTCCGTAGTCCTCAATAAATTCCATGAGGGTCATAAGGGCATTGGGACCGCAAACATTTTGAATTTGGCCTGATTTGGCTAATCTCATAAATCGATCCCCCGTTCTTCCCTGTCTATAACAGGCAGTACAGTAACTAGGAATAAACCCATCCTTTAACAATTCCTTAAGTACTTCTACTGGGGTGCGATGATCACCTATTTCAAATTGGTTTACATCCCTGCCACTATCATGTTCTTTATATCCTCCAACTCCAGTACAAGAGCCTGCACTAACTTGAGAAACTCCGTAGTTGATAACTTCCTCACGTATATTGGAGGTCTCCCTAGTCGATAGAATAATTCCTGTATAGGGCACTGCAATACGTATAATAGCCACTATCTTTTTAAAGGTTTCATCATCAATGATATGGGGAAATTGTGTTAAATTCATTCCCTCGGCTTTTTTTAATCGGGGCACCGAAATAGTATGAAAGCCTACTCCGAATTTTTCTTCCAAATATTGATTATGAAGCATTAAGGATAAAACTTCAAAACGATAATCTGCAAGGCCAAAGAGTACACCTCCACCCACATCATCAATTCCTCCCTCCATAGCTCGATCAAAGGCCGTGATGTGATACTCATAGCTACTTTTTAGACTTTTGGGATGAACTTTTTCATAAGTAGGTTTATGATAGGTCTCCTGGAATAAAATATAGGTTCCAATATTTTTTTCCTTTAACCTTTTATAGTTTTCTACTGTAGTAGCAGCAATATTTACATTAATGCGACGGATATTTCCCTTTTCGTTCTCAGTTTGATAAATCGCATCGATGGCATCTAAAATATAATCAATAGAGCAGTTGACAGGATCTTCTCCTGCTTCTAAAGCAATACGTTTATGCCCCATTTTCTCTAAGATTTTAACTTCCTGTTGTATTTCTTCCATAGTCAGTTTTCGGCGTGGAAAAGGATTCTTTTTTTGATAGCCGCAATAAGTACAATTATTTACACAAAAATCACTTACATAGAGAGGTGCAAAAACGACTATACGATTGCCATAAATAGCCCTTTTTATTTCCCCTGCAATTTTATACATCTCATTAATTTGTTCCTCATTTTGGATATATAATAACTTTGCAACTTCTAAATGACTAAGTCCTTGGAATGTCTTTGCTTTTTCTAATATCTCATTAATTTCTTCTTTAGATGCATTTTGGGATTGTTCTAATAATTCCTCTACATATTGATGATTAATAATCATTGTTTTCCTCCTATCGTAATATGATCCCCTCTAGATAAATCCACTTCAAAGCCCGCTTGATGTATTCGTGTTTCTATACAGCTCCTGCAGTGGGCAGATTCATCTCCCGTACAAATTTTTCCCTGATAGATTTCATATTTTTCTCGCACAGAAATAGGCGAAAGATTGGGCATCACTACATTAGCCCCTGCCTTTAAAGCCTTTTCTCTTCCTATAGGATCTAGGGTCCCCATGGCCGTTGTTGCAGGTAACAAAACATTAGGTAATAATAGTCTAGTCAAGGCTAACATAATCAAAGTTTTAGCAACTGTGCCTCCTACCTCACAACCTAGGGGAGTTTCCCCGTGGGGAATAAAGGGGCCAATGCCCACCATATGGGGTTGTAATCTTTTAAGGAATAATAAATCCTCTACTAAGTTTTCATCCCTTTGACCAGGCAAGCCTACCATAAATCCTGCTCCCGTCTGAAATCCTATTTCCTTTAACTCTTGTAGACAATTTTGTCTACTTACAATGTTCATCGTGGGATGAAATTTTTTATATAGATCTTCACTGGCTGTTTCATGTCTTAAAAGATATCTATCTGCTCCCGCTTCAAAATATTTTCTATAACTCTTCTTCTCTCTTTCTCCTATGGATAAGGTAATCGCCACATCAGAAAATTTTTCTCTGATGGCTTTGATAATTCTGCATATCTTATCGTCATCATAAAAGATATCTTCACCACTTTGTAAGACAAAAGTCCTATAACCCAATTGATAACCTTCTTGACAGCATTCCATAATTTCCTCTAGGGATAAACGATATCTCTCTACATTTTTATTCTCCCTACGAAGACCACAATAGAGACAGTTTTGTTTACAATAATTTGAAAACTCAATTAATCCTCTCATATATACTTTTTTACCGTAAACTTTTTCCCTCGTCCTTTGGGCATAGAAAAATAATCTTTCTGGATCGGAATAATTAAAATAGGTAATAATCTCTAATAATTCCTCTGGTGATAAATCATTATATTTATATAATTTTTCTAATATGTTCTTCATTCCTATACTTCCTTTTTTGAGATAGATGTTTTTATGGTAATGCCCTTTATATTCCCTAATTTTCCGGTAAGATGATTGATCTCATCTAAGCTACCTAAAAGGGTTATTGATACGACTGAAATCCCCACATCTTCAAAGGGAATTCCCATCCGCCCCCGTACAATATCTTTAAACTCAGCAATAATATGATTAAATTCGGCTTGACACTCCTTTGGATTTTCCAATATAGCACCTACCACAGCGATTCTTCTATTCACTCTACCACCCCTTTTGTTTTTAAAATATTTGTTTAGCACATAAAAAAACTTTCCTCAGAGGAAAGTTTACACACAAACAAACTATCATAGTAGCCATAAAAGGCCTAATATGAATAGACTCTATGTATCCCTCCCTTTTAGATTAGATGATTCTTTTCTATTAGGTATGATCTTATGATAAGACAAATGAATTAAGGCTTTCCTCAAAACATTTGAATATTTATTTTTATTATTGTTAATACTTTATCAAATCTTTCTACCTATGTCAACAATAGATATCATTTGTCCTTTACTATCCTCGCTTGCTTTCATCTCTTGGTTCTCTTCCCTATGTCCCCCGAGATTTCCAAAATACTCATTTACTTTTAGGAAACATTATCTTTCACCTATTGAATAGGTAAGTATAAAAATATAGAATAATATTGGAAGGATATGGTACAAAAAATATTTTACCTAGGAGTACAATTATACTATGATAAATTTGTTAAAAGTCCTTATCAACAATCTAAGTTATGTAATTCTCATTGCTTTTATTATTTCAAATATAAATATGTTTAAGAAAATAATACAAAAGGATGAGTTTAGATTATTTGATCATATCATACTCTCTTTAATTTTTGCCATCTTTGGAATCGTAGGCACCTATTCAGGTACAGATGTTTATGGTGCAATAGCCAATACAAGAATCATTGGAATAATGGCTGGTGGAATATTATGCGGTCCATTTGTGGGCATTGTATCAGGAATAATTGCAGGTCTCCATAGATTCACCTATGATATAGGTGGCATAACTTCCATTCCCTGTGCAATAACCACTATTCTCACAGGCTTTGCTTCGGCCTTCATCTATATAAAGGGCACAAGATTTGAAAAATGGGTTTATGGACTCATTGGGGGCTTTACTATGGAAAGCATTGAAATGCTCCTGATACTTCTTATATCCAAACCCTATTCCAGTGCACTATCCATAGTAAAAAGTATCTATCTGCCCATGAGCTTCACAAATGCCATAGGGATATGTATGCTTATATTGGTTATACAGAGAATTTTTAATGAAAAGGATCAAATAGCTGCAACACAAGCCCAACTAGCCCTTGAAATAGCAAATAAAACCCTACCCTATTTTAGGGAAATTGACAGCGACTCCTTGAAAAAAGTATGCTCCATAATAAAAGATTCTGCAGGAACGGCCGCAGTTGCCATTACCGATAAAGATACTATTTTGGCCCATGAGGGTCTTGGGGAAGAGCATCATATCAGTGGAGTTCCTATTCAGACTACTGCTACCAGACAAGTTATTGACGATGGGATTATGCGAATTTTAAATCATCCTAAGGAAATCCAATGTCCTAATAAAAAATGCCCACTAAAATCAGCTGTAATTGCTCCCCTTAAGGAGGACGAGGAGGTTATAGGAACCTTAAAGCTGTACTATGCAAAAGAGAATGGAATTTCCTATACAACTCAAAAGCTGGCCATAGGTTTATCTATGCTCATATCCACTCAGATTGAAATAAGCAAGGTGGGCAAGCTTAAGGAGTTGGCTACAAAGGCAGAGCTTAAAGCCCTACAGGCACAGATTAACCCACATTTTCTTTTTAATGCTTTAAATACTATCACATCCTTTTTAAGATTCAATCCCAATAAAGCAAGAGAACTGATTGTTAATCTATCAACCTATTTAAGGTATAATATAGAAGAAACAAACACCCTTGTAGATATTACCGAGGAGCTTGAACAGGTTAAAGCCTATGTGGGAATAGAAAAGGCAAGGTTTGGCGACAAACTTAGGGTAACCTATGACATCGATGAAATCATACATATTAAAATTCCTTCGCTTATAATCCAACCTTTAGTAGAAAACTCAATAAAACATGGAATACTCAAGGGTTCTGGCTCCGGAAATGTTTCCATTAAAGTGAAAAGACTTAACTTAAATGAGGTTGAGGTGGTTGTGCAAGATGATGGAATAGGTATCCCACAGGCTGTGATTGATAGCATATCCAATGGAACCTTGAGAGAAAATAAAATAGGCCTATGCAATGTACATAACAGATTAAAATATTTATACGGTAAGGGGATTATAATTGAGAGGCCTGCTATAGGAACAAAAGTCAGTTTTATTCTTCAAGATAATACAAAGGGGGATAAATAATGAATTGCATTATTGTAGATGATGAGTTTCCTGCTATAAAGGAGCTAAGTTATTTTATTGAAAGCTTTAGTTCAATTAAAATACTGGAAAAGTTTAATGACAGTATAATGGCCCTTGAATATATACAAACCCAACCTGTAGATGTCATTTTTCTTGACATAAACATGCCCAAATTAGACGGTATTGCTCTAAGTAGAGTGATAAACACCTTGAAGAACAAACCTCTTCTGGTATTTATCACTGCCTATAGGGAGTATGCGGTGGAGGCCTTTGAAGTTTGTGCCTTTGACTATTTATTAAAGCCCTTTTCTGAGAGTAGAATAATCGATACTCTGCAAAGACTTGAGGGCTTCAGTGAAAATCTATGCAGCAACAATAAAATAACTCTATGGAAAAAGCAAAAAATGTTTGTATTAAACATAAACGATATACTCTACTGCCAGGCAAATGAACACGAAGTGTTTATTTACACAAAGGAGGATCAATATAAGATTACTTCAAGTATTAGTGACTTTTATAGGAGACTTCCCCAAGATAATTTTTTTAAATCTCATCGTTCCTACATTGTAAATCTGGATAAAATCATTGAGATAATTCCCTGGTTTAACAATACCTATATGTTAAAGCTTCAAGGGATCAATGACGAGGTACCGGTTAGCCGTCATAATATTTTAACATTTAGGCAGTTGATGGGCATATAAGTGCATCTTATGTGCCTTTTTTGCTATTTCATGATACCGTTAATCCCTCTTTGCACACTATCTTATATAATGAAAGTGTAAAAAAATATTTTTAGGGGGGATCATAATGATATCATTTTTTCTATCCATCGCTGCCCTTATACTGGGTTATATGTTTTACAGCAAGGTTGTAGAAAAAGCCTTTGGCGCGGATGAAAACATCCAGACACCCGCAGTTAGACTTGAAGATGGCGTTGATTTTGTAAAAATGCCTGCATGGAAAATTTTCTTAATTCAGTTCTTAAACATAGCCGGTACAGGACCTATCTTTGGTGCTATTGCCGGTGCATTATGGGGACCTGCTGCCTTTCTGTGGATTGTATTTGGTTCCATATTTGCCGGTGGTGTACATGATTACTTATCAGGAATGCTATCAGCAAGACATGACGGTGCAAGTATTCCTGAGGTTGTAGGAAAGTATTTAGGTCCCGGTTTTAAGAACTTCATGAGAGGCTTTTCAGTCTTAGTTCTTGTCCTTGTCGGTGTGGTTTTCATAACAACTCCTGCAAATCTATTAGCGGGATTAACTCCTAAATCACTTAATGCAGCTTTCTGGATTTATATAATATTTGCTTACTATATATTAGCTACTATCCTTCCAATTGACAAAGTTATAGGAAAAATTTATCCACTCTTTGGTATATCTCTTTTAATCATGGCTTTGGGTATATCCGGTGGTATAATCTTTGAGGGATATAAAATACCTGAAATTACTTTAGCTAACCTTCATCCAAATAATCTTCCCATTTGGCCATTAATGTTTATATCCATAGCCTGTGGAGCGATATCAGGCTTTCACTCAACACAATCACCTATGATGGCTAGATGTATTACTTCTGAAAAGCAAGGTAGAGTAATCTTTTATGGAGCCATGATCGCTGAAGGTATAGTTGCTCTAATATGGGCAGCAGCTGCAATTGCTTTTTTTGGCAGCACCGGAGAATTAAATGCACAAATGACTGCTAATGGTGGGCAGGGTTGGGTTGTAAGCACAATTTCCACCTCACTTCTCGGAAAAATCGGAGGAGCCCTTGCAATCCTTGGAGTTGTTGCCTGTCCTATAACTTCTGGGGATACAGCCTTCAGAAATGCAAGACTTACGATCGCTGACTTCTTAAACTTCAAACAAAGTCCAATAAAAAATAGACTTATAGTCGTTGTACCACTATTTGCTATTGGTTTTATATTAACTCGAATAGATTTCAACATACTTTGGAGATATTTTGCATGGTCTAATCAAACTTTAGCCATGATAGTACTCTGGGCAGCCGCTATGTATTTATCTTTAAGAAAACAGATTCACTGGATCGCTACAGTGCCAGCTACCTTCATGACTGCCGTTTCAATCACTTATATACTCGTTGCTCCTGAAGGCTTTCAGCTTTCATCTTCAATAGCTTATCCTATTGGGTTAGTGGTTGCTGCTTCATCCTTAGCAGTATTTTTAGTAGCCGCTAAGAAGAAGGCTAAGGGAGGACATTTAGAAAATAAGATTAAAGCCTAATCATCAGCCTGCAGCGCATAATAGCTCGGCTATTATGTACTGTGGGCTTTAATATAGTATTTTATAATGATGTACAAATAAGCTTAAATTAACAAAGGGGTGAGTGGCTATGGATTATAAAGACGTACTAAAAAATGCAAAGGTTAATTTAAATGGAAGTTGTAGAGTTTGTCCAGTATGCAATGGTAAGGCATGTGCAGGAGAGGTGCCCGGCATGGGTGGAAAGGGCACAGGAGAGGCCTTTAGGGCAAACATAGATGCCTTAGGAGGTTATAAACTAAATATGAGAACGCTGCATAATTGCAGCAATCCCGACACTTCCATTGAACTCTTTGGCAAAAAAATGAGAATTCCTGTATTTGCAGCCCCTGTATCAGGGACAATTCTGAATATGGGAGGAAAATTTACTGAAGAAGAATATATCTCCTGGATTATTAAAGGCTGTCTTCATAGAGGAATTTACCCGATGGTAGGTGACACTGCTGTAGACTCCTTCCTCATAACAAATCTTCAAGAGCTTAAAAAGGTAGACGGAAATGGAGTTGCCATTATAAAACCCTGGGAAAACTCAGATGTTATTAGCAAAATACATTTAGCTGAAGAAGCAGGTGCCTATGCAGTTGGTATGGATATAGATGCAGCAGGCCTTATAACCCTCTCACTTCATGGAAAATCTGTAGGCCCAAAAACTATAGAAGACATAAAAGAAATCGTAGAAAGTACAAAATTACCCTTTATCCTAAAGGGAATTATGACTTCTGACGAGGCAGAACTGGCAGCTGAGGCTGGTGTTGCTGCCATAGTTGTATCAAACCATGGCGGCAGAGTACTGGATCAAACTCCTGGAGTTGCTAATGTCCTTCCCCAAATTGCTACAAAGGTAAAAGGAAGGGTGAAAATACTTGCAGACGGTGGTGTTCGAAACGGTGTAG